>JBOHYO010000045.1:0-12769 GCA_050737935.1 Rhodanobacteraceae bacterium | reverse complement strand
AGCCGGTCGAGGCGCGCCTGCTTCAGGCTGACGTCGTAATAGTCGTTGAGGTTGTCGACGCCGAACACCTCGTCGCCGCGCGCGAGAAGGCGCAGGCTCAAGGCGGATCCAATGAAGCCGGCAGCGCCGGTGACGAGTACGCGCATGTTGATTACCTTACCGGATCGTGCCGAGTCTCAGCCGCAGGATCATCGAGTTTTTGTCATTCCGGGGCCGCCCGCGCTGTTTGCGGGTGGAACCCGGAATCCAGCATTTTGCGCTGGCGGCGAGTTGCTCAGCTGGAGAGGATCAAAAATTGGATTCCGGGTTCCATCGCCGATGAAGCCGGCGACGGCCCCGGAATGACGAGCAAAAACCAGGCGCGCAGCCCGGAGGTAGCGTCACGGAATCCGGGGCGCGCTTCCCCGAGTGCCGATCATGAAATTGCGCGTCTCGCAGGAGCCAGCTTGCTTGCGGCAGCGTCGACCGTTCCAGCGGGCGCAACGGGTGGTCTCTTCGGGTTCACAGCCGATCGTCCACCGCGCTGCGCGGCAGCGCATTCTTGACGTCGAACAGCACGCACTCGGGCTTGCCCAGCGCTCGCAGCGCCGTTGCACCCATGTCGATGAACTGGTGGTGCGCCACCGCCAGCACGATCGCATCGTAGCTGCCCGGTTCCGGTTTCGGCACGACCTCGACGCCGTATTCGCGGCGCGCCTCGGCCGCGTCGACCCAGGGATCGTAGACGTCGATGTCGGCATGGCAGGCCTTGAACTCGTCGATGATGTCGGTGACGCGGGTGTTGCGCAGGTCCGGGCAGTTTTCCTTGAACGTCAATCCCAGGACGAGCACCCTGGCGCCGGCCACCTGGATGCGTTTTCCCAGCATCAGCCGGATCACGCGTTCGGCCACGTGCTGGCCCATGCCGTCGTTGATGCGCCGGCCGGCCAGGATCACCTCTGGGTGATAGCCGATTTCCTGCGCCTTGTGGGTGAGGTAATACGGATCCACGCCGATGCAGTGGCCGCCGACCAGACCCGGGCGGAACGGCAGGAAGTTCCACTTGGTGCCGGCTGCTTCCAGCACCTCCAGCGTGTCGATGTGCAGGCGGTGGAAAATCAGCGCCAGCTCGTTGATCAGTGCGATGTTGAGGTCCCGCTGGGTGTTCTCGATGACCTTGGCGGCCTCGGCCACCTTGATCGAGGACGCCTTGTGGGTACCGGCGCTGACGACGCGCCGGTACAGGGCGTCCACGAAATCGGCGACCTCGGGCGTCGAGCCGGAAGTGACTTTCTTGATCGTGTCGAGCCGGTGTTCCTTGTCGCCCGGATTGATCCGCTCGGGACTGTAGCCGGCGTAGAAGTCCTGGTTGAACTTCAGCCCCGATTGTTCTTCGATGATCGGCACGCAGACCTCTTCGGTGGCGCCCGGGTACACGGTCGATTCGAAGATCACCACGCCGCCGCGGCCGATGGCGCGGCCGACGGTGCGGCTGGCGGACTTGAGCGGCGTCAGGTCCGGCCGCTTGCCGCGGCCGACCGGGGTCGGCACGGTGACGATGAAGATGTTGCGGCCCTTGAGATCTGCCGGGTCGTCGCTGTACTCGAGCTGCCCGGTCGCGCGCAGTTCGTCGGGCGTCACCTCCAGCGTATGATCGCGATGCTGTTTCAGCTCCTCGATCCGGGCGGCGTTGACGTCGAACCCCAGCGTGGGCAGTTTCCGTCCGAAGCCCACTGCCAGCGGCAGGCCCACGTAACCCAGGCCGATTACGGCCAGGCGCATGTCTTCCGGACGGGGCAGTGCGGCGTCAGCCATCGATCGCTTTCCTTGTAGTTGGATGGAACCCTTGGCCATGCGGTGGAGCCGCGCCGCAAAGCGACCTATGCTGCCACGCGGCGCGAAAAATTCAAAATCGCGAGGGCCGCGGCGATCAGCGCGATCCCCACCCATTCGGCCGCCGACGGCCGTTCGGCCAGCAATCCCCATGCAAACAGCACGCCAGCGACCGGGATGGCCAGGCTCGTGAGTCCGGCGGCACCGGCCGAAAGCCGCTGCACGATCAGCGCCCAAATCACCCAGCACACGCCAGACGAAAGCAGGCCGTTGTAGAGCAGCGCGGCGACGTATTCGCCGGTCCAGGCGACCGGCCGCTGATGCACCGCGAGTGCCAGGACGACCAGCCCGATCGTGCCGACGAGCATCTGCCACGCGGTGAGCCGCAGGGGCGTCACCTCCGGGTATTTCTGGAACACGCGCTTGGAGAGTACGGTCGCGATCGCCCACGCCAGCCCCGCCACGATCGCCAGCGCGACGCTGCGAGGCGCGCCGATCGGCCGCCATGGTTCGATCACGCACACGAAGCCCGCCGCGGCCAGTGTGATGCAGCCCCAGCGCTGCCAGCCCGGCTTCTCGTGGATCCACCACCATGCGAGCGGCACCACCCAGAACGGCATGGTGTAGGCGAGCAGCGCGGTCTTGCCGGCGCCGCCGGAGACCAGCGCCCATTGCGCGAGCGCCTGGAAGCCGGTGGTCTGGCACAGACCGATCGCGATCGTCGGCAACCACGGCGTGGGTTTCATGTTCCTGCGTTGCAGTGCAAGCAGCGCGAACAACACGACCGTACCGATCACGTAGCGCTGGGCGCTGAACGTGAACGGTCCGGCATCGCGCATCGCCACCTTCATCACCGTCCAGTTGAGGCTCCAGATGACGGTGAGGACCAGCAGGCCGATCCACGCGGCGCGTTCGGGATTGCGGGCGGTCATGGATGCGATCGCGAGGCTCTGCGTTGCCTTGGAGCCCTCCCCTTCAAGCGGAGGGTGGCGCGTAGCGCCGAGTGGGGTGGGTTTGACGATGTAGTCGGGACCGGCGTGTACCCCACCCCCAATCCCGGCTTTCCCCCCGAGGGGAAGGAGAGAAGCGGAGCGGGTTGGATCAGAGGTTTCGTAGCCTCGAAGACGCGTAGGATAGCGTCTCGGCTCACTTGGTCAGAGCAGGCACGGACGCATGGCGAAAATCCGCATCGGAATCTCCGGATGGCGTTATCCGCCCTGGCGGGGCGTGTTCTATCCGAACGATCTGGTGCAGCGGGATGAGTTGTCGTATGCCTCGCGACACTTTCCCAGTATCGAACTCAACGGCTCATTCTATTCGCTGCAGCGGCCGGAAAGCTGGGCGCGCTGGCGCGAAGCGACGCCGCCCGGCTTCGTGTTCGCGGTGAAGGGACCGCGATTCATCACCCACATCAAGCGGCTGCGCGACATCGAGGCGCCGCTGGCGAATTTCTTTGCGTCCGGCGTGTTCGAGCTGCGCGAAAAGTTCGGGCCGATGCTGTGGCAGTTCCCCGGCAACTTCAAGTACGACCGCGACCCGTTCGCCCGTTTCTTCGAGCGCCTGCCGCGCGATACCGAAGCTGCGTTGAAGCTGGCACGGCGGCGCGACTTCCGGATGAAAGGGCGCGCGCGGCTCGCGATCGACCGCAACCGCCGGATGCGCCATGCCATCGAAATTCGCCATCCGAGCTTCATGGACGAGTCCTTTGTCGCGCTGCTGCGGGAGCATGGCATCGCGCTGGTGGTGGCGGACACCGCCGGCAAATGGCCGTATGTCGAAGACGTCACGGCGGGATTCGTGTACCTGCGGCTGCATGGCGACAAGCAACTGTATGCCAGCGGTTACAGCGAGGCGGCGCTTTCGCGCTGGGCGAGCCGCATCCGCTCGTGGAGCGTGGGGCGGCAACCGCGTAACGCGGAGCGCATCACGGCGACGAAACCGAAAGCACGAAAATCCCGCGACGTGTACTGCTACTTCGACAACGACGTCAAGGCGCACGCGCCGTTCGATGCGGCACGGCTGGCGGAGAAACTGGGCCTGCGCTGACAACGGGCGCCGGCGCGCGGTCTTCGCGTGTGCGCAAGCGACGAATGTTTCGCGTGCCGATGTCGGACTGCAGGTCAGCGGCGTCGCGGCGGCCGTTCGGCCCGCCTGACCACCTCGAATGGCGTGTCGCGTCCGCCGTAACGCGGCAGGAAACCTTCGGGCGGTCCCCACGCGTGCAGCGTCACGACTTCCCACGTCGCGGGAATGCGGCCGCCGCGCCGGCGGGTTTCATAAGCGTCGAACATGGCCTTGAACCGCGTCTTGCCGGTCAGGCCACGCACACGGCCGCGGTCGGCATTGGTGGCGCCCAATCCCTTGAGGTCGGCGAGCAGGCCGCGCACGTCGGGGTATTCGAGGGAGACGTGGTCGGCGTCCAGTACCGGATCCTTGAGGCCCGCCGCGAGCGCGGCATCGCCGATGTCATGCATGTCGGCAAACCGGCCGACGTGCGGCTGTCCCGGATCGGCTTCGTCCCACGCTGCGCGCAATTCGGCCAGGGTGTCTGGTCCAAGGCTGGACACAACCAGCAGGCCCCCCGGCTTCAACACCCGGCGCAGTTCGGCGAGGAACGTCCGCGGTTCGTCGCACCATTGCATGCACAGGTTGGAATAGACGATGTCCAGGCTGCGGTCGGGAAACGGCAGCGCCCGGGCGTCCGCTACCACACGCTGGAATGCCTTCCGCCATCCGGCATGGCGGCGCGCCTGGTGCAGCATCGGCAGCGAGATATCCAGCGCGATGACCTCGGCCTGCTTCCAGCGCTTCTTCAGGCGCGCGGTGCCGCGGCCGGTGCCGCAGCCCACGTCGAGTACGCGCGAGGGCGCATCTTCGTAGTAATCGAGACTGTCGAAGAGCCGCGCCTCCACCTCGCGCTGCAGCGCATCGTGTCGCTCGTACGAAGATGCGGCACGCGCGAACGCGCGTCGCACCTGACCGGGGTCCAGCCATGCGTCCATCATGTCGCCCCGTCTCCGAGCAACGGTTCGAGCGCCGCGACCACTTCTTGCGTGTGGCCGATGAAGGGCGCGTGTCCCGCGCCCGCGATGCACGTGAACGTGCCGCCACATTGCGCAGCGCTCCACTGCATCGCCTGCCACGGGATCAGGCGGTCGCGACGTCCGGCGATCCATGCGGTCGGTTGCGCGATTTCACGCAGACGGCTTCGCAAATCCGTGTGTTCGAGAACGTCCAGGCCTTCCACCAGCGCGCGTACGCCGGGGCGGAGCTCGTTGAACGTGTCGGCGCGCAGTTTGCGCAGGTCCGCCTGCGCACAATCGCTGCCCAGCGCTTCCAGCGCGAGGAAGCGCTCCAGCGTGCCCTCGTAGTCGCTTTCGAGGTCGCGCCCGAAACCCTGGAGGATTTCCGGCGACGCCGCATAGGGCCAGTCATTGCCGCGCACGAAGCGCGGCGAGGCGCACATGATCGCCACGCCGGTCACCCGCGCCGGGGCCTCCAGCGCCGCCTGCAACGCATACAGCCCGCCCATCGACCAGCCCAGCCAGATCGCGCTCGGCACCCGCTCGGCGATCGCGCGCGCGCACGCCGCCGGCTGCAGCGGGACTTGCGAATCCGACGAGCGGCCATGTCCCGGCAGGTCGACCACGTGCAGCGTGCATCGGTCCCGGAGCGCTTCGACCAGCGGCGCGAACACGCCGCCGTGCATCGCCCAACCGTGCAACAGCACGAGGTGCGGGTCGCCGCGGCCTTCGGTGTGGATGTAGAGGGCGGACATAGGGACGCGGGACTCGTTCGTTCGGTTTCCAGATTCTCCAGCGATCGAGGCACAGCGGTATGCTCCCTCTCCCCCGAGCGGCTTCACCGCTTGGGGGGAGAGGGTTGGGGTGAGGGGGCAGGCACAGCGCGCCAACGCATGCCGGTTGTGAAACAGGGCCTTCATGCGGGCAATCGAGATAACGCATCGAGCAGTCGATCCACTTCGTGTTGTTCGTGCGCGGCGGAAAGCGTCACCCGCAGGCGCGCCTTGCCGGCGGGGACCGTCGGCGGGCGGATCGCGGTCACCAGGAAACCGGCGGCTTCCAATGCGCACGATGCGGCGACCGTGCGCGTGGCATCCCCCAGCACGATCGGCTGGATCGCGGTCGGCGAATCTGCAAGTGGAAGGCCGAGCTGCATTGCGCCGGAACGAAAGCGCGCGATCAGCGCGTGCAATTTCTCGCGCCGCCAATCCTCCGCGCGCGCGATGCGCACCGCTTTGCAGGTGGCAGCAGCGAGCGCGGGCGGCAACGCTGTGGTGTAGACGAAGGTGCGCGCGAACTGGGTCAGCCCTTCAATCAGTGCGGCGCTGCCGGCCACAAACGCGCCCATGCACCCGAGCGCCTTCCCGTACGTCGCCATCAGTACCGGCACGTCGTCCTGTCGCAAGCCCCCCTCGTCCACGCTCCCGGCCCCATGCGCGCCGAGAACGCCCAGCCCGTGCGCGTCGTCCACCAGCAGGAGCGCGCCATGCGCGCGACACATTGCGGCGAGCGCTTTCAACGGTGCAACGTCGCCGTCCATGCTGAACACGCCATCGGTCGCGAGTAGCGCGGGTTTGCCCGCGGTGCCTGCAAGCTGCCGCGCCGCGCCTTGCACATCATTGTGCGGATAGCGCTTCAGCATGGCGCCGGCGAGCTTCGCGGCGTCCAGCAGGCTCGCGTGGTTGAGCTTGTCCTGGACGCAGACGCTGTCGCGGTCGAGCAATGCCTGCATGGCGCCGAGGTTGGCCAGCCAGCCGGAAGAGAACAGGATTGCGGATTCGCGACCGGTCCATTCGCACAGCGCCTCCTCGAGCCGGGCGTGCTCTCGACGATGGCCGCACACCAGGTGCGCAGCGGTCGCGCCGACGCCGCATTCGCTCGCGGCTTCCTGCAGCGCCCTGATGATCCGCGGGTCCTGCGCGAGGCCCAGGTAATCATTGCTGCAGAAGCTGGTGAGATCGCGGCCGTCGATCGTGACGTGCACGCCGCGCGCCGCATCCACTGTGCGGGCGCGCCGCAGCAATCCCGCGCGTTCGCGCTCCGCCACGCGTGCAGCCAGCGATTGCAGCAGATCGGGGCGCTGAACCACCTCGCGGTTGTCGGGGCTCCGCGCTTCGGCTCCCTCTCCCCCGACAGCTTCATTGTCGGGGGAGAGGGTTGGGGTGAGGGGGCGTGGCGACAAGATTGCGATTGGGTCAACGAAGTGGATGGATGGTCATGCGGCCGGTGAAGATTCGATTTCCGTGCTGGCTTTCCCCCTCATCAGCGCTACGCGCTCGGCCTGCGGCCGCCTCTCCCCCAAGCTCGAAAACAGCTTGGGGGAGAGGGCTTCAAATGGATGCTGCGCTCGGCTTGGCATGTTGGCGCTTGCCTTCGGGTTCGATGATCCGGCAATGCGCCGTGCCGGCTTCATGCACATCTGCGGCGACCTGCATCGGGTGCAGGTCGAGACGGGCAAACAGCGCGTGATCATGCGCGACGTCCGGATTGCCGGTGGTCAGGAGTTTCTCGCCCATGAAGATGGAGCCGGCGCCCGCGAAGAAGCACAGCGCCTGCAGCTCGTCGCCCATCTGCTGGCGCCCCGCCGACAGCCGCACGATCGACTTCGGCATCAGGATGCGGGCCACCGCGATCGTGCGCACGAATTCGAACGGATCGAGCGGTTCGGCATTCGCGAGCGGCGTTCCCGGTACCGGTACGAGCTGGTTGATCGGCACCGATTGCGGATGCTCGGGCAGGTCGGCGAGCGCCCGCAGCAGTCCGGCACGCTGCGCGCGCGTCTCGCCCATGCCGACGATGCCGCCGCAACAGGTCTTCAGCCCGGCCGCACGGATCTCCTCCAGCGTGTCCAGGCGGTCTTCGAATTCACGCGTGTGGATGATCTCGCCGTAGTAATCCGGCGAGGTGTCGATGTTGTGGTTGTAGTAGTCGAGCCCGGCATCCTTCAGTGCCTGCGCGTGGCCTTCGCCCAGCAGGCCCAGCGTCGCGCAGGTTTCCATGCCGAGCGCTTTCACTTCCCGGATGATTTCGGACACTTTGGGAATGTCGCGGTCCTTGGGACCGCGCCACGCGGCGCCCATGCAGAAGCGCGAGGCACCGGCGGCCTTGGCGGCGCGGGCGCGTTCAAGGACGTCTTCCACGTCCATCAGCTTTTGCGCTTCCACGCCGGTGTGGTAGCGCTGCGCCTGCGGGCAGTACGCGCAGTCCTCGGGACAGCCGCCGGTCTTGATCGACAGCAGCGTCGAGACCTGCACGGCGTTCGGGTCGTGGTGGGCCGCGTGCACCGCGTGGGCGCGGGCAAGCAAATCCATGAAGGGAAGCGCGAAAAGCGCTTCGACTTCGGACTGCGGCCAGTCGTGACGGGCCGGCGTGTCGACCTGCATCCCATCCATCGCGGCAACTCCGTCCTATAGTGATGGAGAAGTGTCGAAGGCCGGGGAGATGCCTGTCAACCTGAAACTGCACAGACTGGTTGACGGAGCGCTGGACGCGCTGTTGCCGTCGCACTGTCTGTTGTGCGGTGCGCGTGGGCAGGGAGCCCTGAGCCTGTGCGCCGCATGCGAAGCGGAGATCCCGCGCAACGATGCCTGTTGCGCGCGCTGCGCGCTGCCGCTGGAATCGCCCGCGCCGTTGTGTGGCCGCTGCCTGAAGCGCGAGCCACCGTGGGACGCCGCATGGGCTCCGTTCCGATACGAATGGCCGCTGGCGCAACTGGAATCGCGCTTCAAGTTCGGCGGCGACCTCGCCGCAGGACGCACGCTCGCCTTGTTGTGGAGCGCGGCGCCGCGTTCCATCGGATTGCCCCAGGCGATCGTGCCCGTGCCGCTGCATCGTTCCCGCCTGCGCCGGCGCGGCTACAACCAGGTGCTGGAGTTGGCAAGGATCGTGGCGGGCCGTCTGGGCGTGCGGGTGCGGCCGGATGCACTGCTGCGCCATCGTGCCACCGGCGCGCAGACCGAGTTGAACGCCGTCCAGCGCCGCCGCAACGTGCGCGGCGCCTTCGTCGCCAGGCTCGATCGCGCGCTGCCGGACCACGTCGCCGTAATCGACGACGTGTGCACGACCGGCGCGACCCTGGCCGAATGCGCGCGGGTGCTGAAGCGCGCCGGTGTGCAACGCGTCGATGCGTGGGCGCTGGCGCGTGCGCCGGCTCGTTAGTTTCTTCCCGCTTCGGAACGAAGGGCGACGCGCGCGCAGCGCGATCGAGGGGGATGGCTTTTTGGGCCTGCGACACATCCCCCGCCGCTGGCGCAGCGACCCCCTTCCTTTGGAAGAGGGTGAACGCGACAATGGAGGTCTTGTCCGCAGCAGGATCAGCCGTCCATGTCCGACACGCCCAGGATCATCTACACCCTTACCGACGAGGCGCCGTTTCTCGCCACGGCCTCGCTGCTGCCGATCATCGATGCGTTCACCGATTCGGCGGGGGTGAAGCTGGAGACGCGCGACATTTCGCTGGCCGGGCGCATCCTGTCGCAGTTCCCGGAGGCGCTGAAGGACGAGCAGAAGGTATCCGATGACCTGGCCGAGCTGGGCCGGCTGGCACTGGAGCCTTCCGCCAACATCATCAAGTTGCCCAACATCTCGGCATCCTTGCCGCAGATGAAGGCGGCGGTCCGTGAATTGCAGGGCAACGGTTTTGCGCTGCCCGACTACCCCGACGAGCCGACCAGCGACAAGGAGCGCGACATCAAGGCGCGCTATGACAAGGCCAAGGGAAGTGCGGTGAATCCGGTGCTGCGCCAGGGCAATTCCGATCGCCGCGCGCCACCTTCGGTGAAGGCGTACGCGCGCAAGCACCCGCACAGGATGGGCAAGTGGAGCAGCGATTCCGAAACCCATGTCGCACACATGGAATCGGGCGATTTTTACGGCACCGAGAAATCGGCGACGCTGGCGAAGGGCGGCAGCCTGAAGATCGTGCTGGACGGCGCCGATGGCAAGCAGCGCGTGCTGAAGGAATCGGTGAAAGTCGAAGCGGGCGAGATCGTCGATGCCGCGGTGATGTCGCGGCGTGCGCTGGCCGCGTTCATCGATGCGCAGATCGCCAATGCGCGCGCATCCGGCGTGCTGTTCTCGGTGCACTTCAAGGCCACCATGATGAAGGTGTCCGACCCCATCATGTTTGGCGTGGTGGTGGAGGAGTTCTTCCGCGACGTGCTGGCGACCCACGGCGACGCACTGAAGCAGGCCGGCTTCAATCCCAACAACGGGCTGGGTGATCTGTATGCCTGTCTCGCGAAAATGCCGGAAGACCAGCAGGCTGCGATCGAGGATGACATCCAGGCGCAGTACGTTGCGCGGCCGCATCTCGCGATGGTCGATTCGGACAAGGGCATCACCAACCTGCACGTGCCTTCGGATGTCATCATCGACGCGTCGATGCCGGCGATGATCCGCGATTCCGGCAAGATGTGGAACGCGGATGGCGAGCGCCAGGATTGCAAGGCCGTGATCCCGGACCGCTGCTACGCCGGAATCTACGAGGTGATGATCGAGGATTGCAAAGCCAACGGCGCGTTCGATCCGGCTTCGATGGGCAGCGTGCCCAACGTCGGCTTGATGGCGAACAAGGCCGAGGAATACGGCTCGCACGACAAGACCTTCCAGATGCCGGTCGACGGCGTGGTGCGCGTCGTCGATCAGGACGGCGACGCGATCTTCGAACACGAGATCGAAGCCGGCGACATCTGGCGCATGTGCGAGACCCGCGATGCGCCGGTCGCCGACTGGGTAAAGCTGGCGGTCTCGCGCGCGCGCATTTCCGCAACGCCCGCAGTGTTCTGGCTGGACAGGAATCGTGCGCACGACGCCGAGATCATCAGGAAGGTCGAGCTTTACCTGAAGGATCACGACACCACGGGGCTGGACATCCTCATCCTCACGCCGGAAGACGCGATCCGGCATTCGCTGGCGCGCATCCGTGACGGCGAGGACACCATCTCGGTGACCGGCAACGTGCTGCGCGATTACCTGACCGACCTGTTCCCGATCATGGAACTCGGCACCAGCGCGAAGATGCTGTCGATCGTGCCGCTGATGGCGGGCGGTGGCCTGTTCGAAACCGGTGCGGGCGGCTCCGCGCCAAAGCACGTGCAGCAATTCGTGGCCGAAAATCACCTGCGCTGGGATTCACTGGGCGAATTCCTGGCGCTCGGCGCTTCGCTGGAACACCTCGCGCGCACGCACGACAACCCACGCGCAAAGGTGCTGGCGGCGACGCTGGACCGCGCCACCGGACGATTCCTCGAAACCGACAAGTCGCCGTCCCGCAAGGCGGGCGAGCTGGACAACCGTGGCAGCCATTTCTACCTGGCGATGCACTGGGCGCGCGCGCTGGCCGAGCAGGAGGATGACGCGGAACTCGCGAGGACCTTCGGCAGGCTCGCCGACAAGCTCGAAGCGGCCGAGGACACCATCGTCGGCGAGTTGAACGACGTACAGGGCGAGCCGGTGGAACTCGGCGGCTACTACCGTCCGGACATGCACAAGGTGAGCGCGGCGATGCGTCCGAGCGCCACCTTCAACGCGGCGCTGCAGGCGCTGCGACGGTAGCGCCTTGTCCAATGGCCAGCGCGAGCCGCTCCGCGGTTCGATGCGCGATTGCTTCCGGCGTGGCGCCATCCAGCGTCAATGCAAACGCACGCGGACCGAACGGCCCCCATTCGGCGGGATCGGTGACATTGAACAACCCGATCGTGGAAGTCCCGACGGCCCAGGCAAGGTGCATCACGCCGCAATCCGCGCTGACGTACGCGTCCAGATTCTCGATCAGGGCCGCCAGCTTGCGGATGTCGCTGGAATAAAAACACGGAAAACGATCGTCCAGCATTGATTGCCCGAAGGCGGGCAGGATTTCCACGATCCGGCAGCCCGGCACGACCGCCTCGAATGCCTCGATGAACGCGCGCCACCAATCCCCCTCCAGCAACTTGTCGCGGGTCGCGTTGGCGAAGATGCCGATGCGAGGCCCACTCGCGCCGCGCGGATGGTCCGCTGAAGCAAGCCGGGCCAGAATGCGGCGTCCACATTGCCGTTCCGCATCCGCGAGCATCAGTCCTGGCTGCGGATACGCCCGGGCCGCGGGGTCTTTTCCCGTTGCGCTGCGCAACAGGTAGACCGGCGTCATCGCCTTGTGGCGCAGGCCCGCCGGAATCGCCACGCCGTGCGTCAGCGTGTCGCTCTTGTCCGGGCCGACATAGCCGGAAATTCGCCTCTCGCTCAGCCCGGTCTGGCGGCGCCAGCCGACGATCCCGCGCGGGCGGTCGTAAGCAAACGGGAAGTTTTCCCGGTCACGATCGCGACATGTCGCTGTGCGCGGAAACAGGCCGCCCAATGCGGACGCGGCCGGCGGCCACGCCGGCTGCGCGGCGGGCATGCAGGACGTCGTTTCCGTTCCGCTGCCCGAGAGCTTCATCGAGGCTGGTTTCGCACACGGCATCGAGCCTCGATCGTCGTGGGCGCGCAGCCTCGCCATCGCGTCCGGCCGGAGCAGCCCCTTGGAGAAATCTGACGCAAGACGCGCATCCACTCCGTTGATCTGGCTCATCGTGCTGGGGCTGCTGCTCGGCTTTTCGTTCCAAGGCACGCGGGCACTGTGGAGCCCGGACGAGGGCCGCTACGTGAACGGCGCGCTGCAGATGCTCGATTCGGGCGATTGGCTCGCGCCTGCCTACAGCGCGAATCGGCCGAATTTCTCCAAGCCGCCGCTGACCTATTGGGCTATCGCGGGTTCCATGAAGGCATTCGGCCGCAACACCTGGGCAGCCCGCACGCCTTATGCGTTGGCATTCCTCGGTACGCTGTTGCTGCTTTACGCGATGGGACGGCTGGTCACGCCCACCGAACCGTGGCTGCCGCCGCTGATCTATGGCTGTGCGGCATTCCCGTTCTTCTCGGCCAATATCGTCAGTACCGATGTGCTGTTGACGCTG
>JBOHYO010000044.1:0-8350 GCA_050737935.1 Rhodanobacteraceae bacterium | reverse complement strand
CTGCTGCCGAAGCCCGGCCGCTGGATGGAAACCCTGAAGCAGGTCCTCGCGTTTCCGATGTACCTCTCGGCGGTATGGCTGGTGTGGGTGTTGGCCCACCAGCGCGGGGCCGACGCGGTGGCACTGGTGCTGGTCGCGATGGTGCTGCTCGCTGCAGCCGCCTGGTGGCAAGGACGCGCGCCTTCCGGGCGCAGGCTGGGGCATGCCTTGACCGTGGCGCTGGTACTCGCCGCCGTCGCGTCGTTCTACGCCGTCGCGCACGTCCCGCCACCCGGGCGGAACGCTGCGGTGGATGCGGATGCCGTCGCCTTCAACGCCGCAAAGCTCCAGTCGCTGCGCGATTCTGGCACGCCGGTGTTTGTGGACATCGGCGCGGACTGGTGCGTCACCTGCAAGGCGAACGAATATGCGGTGCTCGACACGCGCAGTTTCCATGAACTGCTGCAATCGACCGGCGCGGTGTACATGAAGGGAGACTGGACCGACGTCGATCCGGAGATCGGCGCCTATCTCAAGCAGTTCCACTCGCCGGGCGTACCGCTGTACGTGGTGTACCCGCGTGGGGGCGCTGCCGGCCACGCCTTGCCGACCGTGCTGACGGCTTCCCTGGTCCGCAATGCCCTGGTCCAAGCCGACATGGAGCCGGCGACCCGATGATGGACCGTCGCACCGTTTTCATCCTCGTCCTGGCGTGCCTCGCCGCCGCAGGCGGGTGGTGGCTGCAGGAACGGACGAATGCTTCGCCCGCGCAGCCCGCCGCACCGGCGGGCGTGACCGTGTTGGGTCCGGGCGATTCCGTGGGCGCATACGCGCTCCCGGGCCTCGATGGACGGACGACCTCGCTCGCCGCATGGCGCGGCAAGGTGGTGCTGCTCAACTTCTGGGCGACGTGGTGCGCGCCGTGTCGGGAAGAAATGCCGACGCTGGCGAAACTGCAGCGCGACCACGCTTCCGACGGCCTGCAGGTGGTCGGGGTCGCGATGGACCAGCCCAAATCGGCAGCCGCCTTCCTCAGGCGCGTGCCGGTGGACTACCCGATCCTGATCGGGATCGATGCCGATCCCGTGCCGACCACCACCTTCGGCGACACGGCAGGCCTGTTGCCCTACAGCGTGCTGATCGGACGCGACGGGCGCATCCTCGAGACCAAGCTTGGTCCGCTGACCTCGACCACGATCGACGATTGGCTGCACGAAGCTGCGTCAGTCCAACTCCAGTAAACCGCTGTTGTGAAAAGTCAGGCCAAGGATGGCCGTTCTGGACTCCGAGGCCCCTGATCCAATATTCCGCCTCCTGCATCAGGCAGCAGCGATCAGGGATGACCGCAAAAAAGTTATAGAACGCGCACGCAACTCCGCCGATCTCCAGCGATTCCATCCCTAACGCTGGACAACGCGGGAACGACGGTCCAGACTCCGCGCCTTCGGCCGTTGGCCACAGGCGATACCGCGAACGTGGCGCAGATCCTGGTCATCCACGGACCCAACCTCAACCTGCTCGGCAGCCGCGAGCCGACGATCTATGGCCGCCACACCCTGGCCGAAATCGACGCGATGCTGACCGATCAGGCAAAGCATGCCGGCCACTTGCTGCAGAGTTTCCAGTCCAACGCCGAACACGAACTCATCGAGCGCGTCCAGGGCGCACCCGGCGAAGGCACCGGCTTCATCCTGATCAATCCCGCCGCCTATACCCACACCTCGGCGGCACTGCGTGACGCGCTCGCCGCCTCCGCGATTCCGTTCATCGAAGTGCATCTTTCGAATCCCCACGCGCGCGAACCGTTCCGCCGCCAGTCGTACTTTTCCGATCTCGCGGTGGGCGTGGTCGCCGGGTTCGGCGCCGCCAGCTACCGCTACGCGCTGGACGCCGCCATCCAACGGCTGGGCGCCCACCCGCCAATCCATCCCGATCTTTCCCCGCTGGCGGAAGGATACTGACCGAGGCCACCATGGACCTGCGCAAAGTACGAAAGCTCATCGAACTGCTGGAAGAATCCAATCTCTCGGAGCTCGAGATCAGGGAAGGCGAGGAAACCATCCGCCTGTCGCGCTTTCCGACCACCAGCGTCGCGGTACCGCAGGTCGCTGCAGCACCGCCGCCGATGGTCGTGCCTCCGGGCGCTGCGGGAGCCGCTGCTGAGCCGGCAGAGACCGGCCTGCCCGCCGGCAACGTGGTGCGCGCGCCGATGGTCGGCACCTTCTACGCTGCGCCCTCGCCGGGTGCGGAACCGTTCGTCACCGTCGGGCAGCAGGTCAAGATCGGCGACCCGCTGGGCGTGATCGAAGCCATGAAGATGTTCAACCAGCTCGAGGCCGAGTTCGCCGGCACTGTGCTCGCCATCGTCGCCGAAAACGGCGAGGCGGTGGAATTCGACCAACCCCTGTTCGTGATCGGCTGATGCCCGTGCTCGACAAAGTCCTCATCGCCAACCGCGGCGAAATCGCGCTGCGCGTGCTGCGCGCCTGCCAGACCATGGGCATCAAGACCGTGGCGGTGCACTCGACCGCAGACCGCAATCTGAAGCACGTCGGCATGGCCGACGAGGCCATCTGCATTGGGCCGGCACCGTCCGCCCAGAGTTATCTCAACATCCCCGCCATCATCGCGGCGGCCGAAGTCACCGATGCATCCGCGATCCATCCGGGCTACGGGTTTCTCTCCGAGAACGCCGATTTCGCCGAGCAGGTGGAGCAATCGGGCTTCGTGTTCGTCGGTCCGCGCGCCGACACCATTCGCCTGATGGGCGACAAGGTCGAGGCCATCAAGACCATGAAGGCGGCCGGCGTGCCCTGCGTCCCGGGTTCGGACGGGCCACTCGACGATGATGTCGAGCGCAGCACGCGGATCGCGCGCCAAATCGGCTATCCCGTGCTGATCAAGGCCGCCGGCGGCGGCGGCGGCCGCGGCATGCGCGACGTGCATACCGAGGCCCACCTCGGCAATGCGATCGCGACCACCCGGGCCGAAGCGCGGGCCGCGTTCGGCAACGATCAGGTGTACATGGAGAAGTTCCTGGAAAATCCGCGCCACGTGGAAATCCAGGTGCTCGCCGACGGCCAGGGCCATGCAATCCACCTGTGCGAACGCGACTGCTCCATGCAGCGGCGCCACCAGAAGGTGGTCGAGGAAGCCCCGGCGCCCGGCATCACGCCGGAAATGCGCGCTGCGATCGGCAAGATCTGCGTGGACGCCTGCCTCCGCATCGGCTACCGCGGCGCCGGCACTTTCGAGTTCCTGTTCGAGGAAGGGCGCTTCTACTTCATCGAGATGAACACCCGCATCCAGGTCGAGCACCCGGTCACCGAACTCATCACTGGGGTGGACCTGGTGCGCGAACAATTGACGATCGCGGCCGGCGAGCCGCTCTCGATCAGGCAGGAAGACATCGTTCCGCGCGGGCATGCGATCGAATGCCGCATCAACGCCGAGGATCCGGATACCTTCATGCCCTGCCCCGGCACGGTCAAGCGCTTCGAGGCGCCCGGCGGTCCCGGCGTGCGCGTAGACACACACGTTTACGACGGCTACCGGATCCCGCCGAACTACGATTCGATGATCGGCAAGCTGATCGTGCACGGCGCCGATCGGAGGACCGCGATCATGCGCATGCGCACCGCCATCAGTGAAACGGTGATCGAAGGCGTGAAGACCAACCTGCCATTGCAGCAGCGCATCATGGCCGACAGCGGCTTCAAACATGGCGGCCGCAACATCCACTACCTCGAAAAGCGCATCCGCGAGCAGAAGGAAAAGGCGATGGGGCTGGGGAGCTGACGAGACGAGAAGTCGCTCGCTACGCGAGCTGTAAAGGGCAAAGTCGTTCGCGTTGCTCGCTGGCAAGAGTGGAGAAAAGCCGTGGAACTGCTTTTACTCTTCGCCCTTTGCGGGGCGCGCAGCGCCCGACTTTACCCTTTACTTCTCTCATTTGCCCTTTGCCGGCGGCGCAGCCGCCGACTTTACTATTTGCGTCTTCTCTCAATCCCATGTCTTGGCTCGAACTGCAGCTCACCATCGACGCCGCCACCCAGCCACGTGCCGAATCCGCACTCGAAGAACTCGGTGCGTCGTCGGTGACGCTGATGGATGCAAATGCCGATACGCCCGACGAAGCCGCGATCTTCGAACCGCGCCCCGGGGAAGCGCCGCTGTGGCAGTCGCTGACGCTGCTTGCGCTGTTCGATGCAGATGCCGATCGGAACGGCATCGTGCAAGCGCTGCGCGACGCGTTGCCCTGGCTCGCCGCCGACCGCATCGCCTTCGGTGAAGTCGCGGACCAGGACTGGCAGCGCGCGTGGATGGACCGCTTCCATCCGATGCAATTCGGCCGGCGCTTGTGGATTTACCCGTGGAATGTCGAACCTCCCTCCGATGACGATGCCGTGATCGTCCGCCTCGATCCCGGGCTCGCCTTCGGTACCGGCACCCACCCGACCACCGCGCTGTGTCTGGAATGGCTGGACGGCATCGATCTCGAATCGAAAACCGTCATCGACTACGGCTGCGGCTCAGGCGTGCTCGCGATCGCCGCGCTGAAACTCGGCGCGACGATCGCCATCGGCATCGACAACGATCCGCAGGCATTGACAGCCTCGCGCGACAACGCCACGCGCAACGGCGTGGGCGAACGCCTGCGGTTGCACGCGCCGGACGAACTGCCGGACGGCACGCGCGGCGGCGTCCTCGTCGCCAACATCCTGAGCGAGCCGTTGCACGCACTCGCGCCGCGCTTCGCCGCGCTGTGCAACCGCGGCGCATCCTTCGGGTTGTCTGGCATTCTCGCCGGACAGGAGGGCGAACTGCTGGAACGCTACCGCGCCTGCGGTTTCCACGATCTCGTATCCGCAGAGCGCGAGGGATGGATTCGCATCAGCGGACGCTTCGGGAATCACTGAAGTGCGACAACAGGATGGTGTGATCTGCTGCGCGCCGCCAGGCTCCATTGTTGCTACGCTTCTCCCGCGTCCCCAGTCTCGAGTCCCGGCGTCCGATGTACACCCAGTGTCCACAATGCCTGACGATCTTCGCGATCGAGGAGGACGCCTTGCAGGCTTCGCTCGGCATCGTGGACTGCGGACATTGCGGACAGCGATTCGACGCCTTGCGCACGCTCAGCAATACCCTGCCGGGCGAGCGGGACACGTCAATCTACGAGAGCCACGCCGCGGAGCGGGTACCGATCCTGACCGAGGCCGTGCCGCCGGCGTCGCTCCCATCCGCCGCGCGCCACCAGAGCGGCGAGGCGCCTGCGGCCCCGACACCGGAACCCGAGGTGGACGAACCATCGGCGTCACCGGTGTCCGCTGACGTCGCCCCGCCGGTATCCGGCCCGCCGGAGCCTGAAGCCGGCTCCGACTGGTTCGCGGATTTCGAAACCGAGCTGACCACCTCGCTGCTTTCCGACGCCACGCGTGCCTTTCCTGACAATGTGGCTGCCGATTACTCGTGGCAGGTGGACGAGCTGCCCACGCAAGCGTGGTTCACGGCTCCCGACATTCCGATGGCCTTCTGGGAGGTCGCGGCGGACCTCGATACCCCCACCTGGATGGCCGACCAGGAATCGAACCGGCACGAAGCCGCTGCAGCGGCCGAGCGCGACGCTTTGGATTCGTCCGGGCTACCGACTCCCTCGGAATCACATCCGGCGTCTGATGCATCGATGGAAATCCGCGGGAACATCGATCCGATGTATTTCGAGGAATCCGGTCAGCCGGCCGATCCGAATTCCGTGCAACCGCCGGTCGATGAATCCACTGTCGATGCGCCGAATCGGAGCGGCCTTGATCCCGCCGACGCCGGAGCGGCGCCCACCAGACCTGACGGGGCGCCGCCGGCCAACCGGCTGCTTGCGCACGACGCCGCGGAGGCCGATGCCGCAGAAGCTGCAGACATCACGCCGATCGCTGGCGAGGTCACAGGCACCGGGGTCGTGTCCGACCCCGCGGAGCCGCTGGCTCCGGTCTACGTTCGCCCGCGCAGCCGCCGGGCCGTCGGCGTGGCGTGGATTCTGGGCTGTCTGGCGCTTGTACTCGTGCTGGCCGCACAGCTTGCCTGGATCAAGCGCGTGGACCTGTTCCGGGATCCTGCGACCCACCCGTGGACGGCGCGCGCATGTCGGGTGATCGCTTGTCGGTTGCCGCCGATCCGGACTGTCGCGAAACTCGAACTGGTGTCGCGCGATGTCCGCCCCGACCCGCATGCTGCCGGGGCGTTGATGATCACCGCAACCGTGCGCAACGATGCGGCCTTCCGCCAGCCGTGGCCGGTGGTGGTGGTCGAGCTCACCGACCTCGACAACAACCCCGTCGCGATGCGCCGCTTCCGCCCGGCCGAGTACATGCCGGACGCGGCAAGGCGCGCGGCCGGCATCGCGGCGGGGGCAACTTCCGCGGTCGCGTTCGAAGTCGCCGATCCCGGCAAGCGCGCAGTCGCGTTCCAGTTCAGTTTTGAATGACTGCGGCGCTGCGCGGTGCCAGCGTCTGCTGGTAGACTCGTCGATTCGCACGCACACGGACTCGTGCACGCGCACGTTCCGGAATGCACACGCTCGATGGGTAGCCTCGATACGAATGCCATGGCAACCCGCAGCCAGCCCGATGGCGCCGCGCGCGGAGCCGCGGTCACGCTCTGCGAATGCATGGCGTCCAGCACGCGCCGGTATCTCGCCGACCTCAATGGCACGCCGTGCCGTGAAGGGCTGTACGCGCGGATGTTGCGCGAAGTCGAGTTGCCGCTGTTGCGCGAGGTACTCGAGTGGAGCGGTGGCAACCAGAGCCGCGCCGCCGAGGTGCTGGGCATCCACCGGGCCACGCTGCGCAAGAAGCTGCGCGAACTCGGTATCGGCTGACTCAACAGGATCATCATCATCCATGACCGGATCGGGCATTGTCACCACGCGCCGTGCGCTACTCAGCGTTTCCGACAAGACCGGTCTGGCCGACCTCGGACGCGCGTTGCACGCGCTCGGGATCGAGATCATTTCCACCGGGGGCAGCGCCCGCAGCTTGCGCGAAGCCAGCGTGCCGGTACGCGAAGTCAGCGATCTCACCGGCTTCCCGGAAATCATGGACGGGCGAGTCAAGACCCTTCATCCCAAGGTGCACGGCGGCCTGTTGGGACGCCGAGGCGCCGACGAAGCCGTGATGCGCGAGCTGGCAATCGCACCCATCGACCTGCTCATCGTCAATCTCTACCCGTTCGCACGCACCGTGGCAAACGCCGGAAGCAGCTACGACGAGGCCATCGAAGAAATCGACATTGGCGGTCCCGCGATGTTGCGCGCCGGGGCCAAGAACCATGAACGCGTGACAGTGGTCTGCGATCCGGCCGATTATCCGGACCTGGTCGAAACCCTGCGCCGCGATGGCGGCACTTCGTTCGAACAGCGCCGACGCCTGGCGGCACGCGTGTTCGCGCACACGGCGCGCTATGACGGGATGATCGCCGACTGGATGGCGGCGCGTGCCGAAGGCGAACCCACCGAAGCGTATCCGCCGACATTGCACCTGGCATTGCGCCGCTCGCAGGAACTGCGCTACGGCGAGAATCCGCACCAAGCCGCGGCCCTGTATGTGGACGGCGTCGCGCCGGCCGGCACGGTCGCCGGCGCCAGCGTGCTGGCCGGCAAGGAAATGTCCTACAACAACCTGGTCGATGCGGACACCGCGCTGGAGTGTGTCAAGGCCTTCGACAAAACGCCGGCGTGCGTGATCGTCAAGCACGCGAATCCATGTGGCGTCGCGTTGGGGAACGATCCCATCGACGCCTATGGGCGCGCGTTCGCGTGCGACTCGACCTCGGCGTTCGGCGGCATCATCGCGTTCAACCGGCCGATCGACGGAGGCCTGGTGCAGCGCATCCTCGCCAACCAGTTCGTCGAGGTGCTGGTGGCGCCTGCGTTCGATGAAGCCGCCCTCTCCGCGCTTCGCAAGAAGCCGAACGTGCGGGCGCTGGCCACCGGCGAATGGACTACCTCGCCCGGCGTCGCGCAGCGGCAGATCCGCAGCGTCGCGGGCGGCGTACTGGTCCAGGATTCGGACATCGACACGCTGATGCTTTCCGACCTCAAGGTGGTCACCCGGCGGGTGCCCGATGCCGAACAGTTGCGCGACCTGCTGTTTGCCTGGCACGTCGCGATGTTCGTGAAGTCGAACGCGATCGTGTACGCGAAGGAGGGCGCCACCATCGGCATCGGCGCCGGACAGATGAGCCGCGTGATCAGCGTGCGGATCGCCGCGATGAAAGCCGTCGACGCACCACTTTCCACCGACGGCAGCGTGCTGGCAGCGGACGCCTTCTTCCCGTTCCGCGACAACCTCGATCTTGCCGCAGGCATCGGCGTGCGCGCCGT
>JBOHYO010000043.1:0-2862 GCA_050737935.1 Rhodanobacteraceae bacterium | reverse complement strand
ACGTCTGGCACGGATACCTTCCCGATGCCCGGCCCGGCACGCTGTACGGCTATCGCGTGTACGGACCTTACGATCCCGCGCACGGCCACCGCTTCAACCACCATAAACTTTTGCTCGATCCGTATGCACGCCTGATCCGCGGCCGGCTGCGCTGGTCCGACGCGCATTTCGGCTACCGGGTCGGTTCGTCGCGCGAGGATCTCTCGTTCGACCGCCGCGACAACGGCCGCACGATGCCCAAATGCCAGGTGGTCGATCCCGCGTTCACCTGGGGCGTGCACCGAGCCCCGGAACATCCGTGGAGCGACACCGTCATCTACGAAGCGCACCTGCGCGGCTACACCATGCGGCATCCTGCCTTGCCGAACGGCCTGCGCGGCACCGCCGCCGGTTTCTGCAGTGCGCCGGTCATCGATTACCTGAAGAGTCTCGGGATCACCGCCGTCGAGCTGCTTCCGGTGCAAGCCCACGTCGACGACCGCTACCTGATCGACAAGGGCCTCACCAATTACTGGGGCTACAACACCATCGGCTTCTTCGCGCCGGAACCCGGCTACCTGTCGACCGGCCAGCTCCACGAATTCAAGACGATGGTCGCGAGGCTGCACGACGCCGGCATCGAGGTAATCCTGGACGTCGTCTACAACCACACCGGCGAGGGCAACCAGCTCGGGCCGACCATGTGTTTCCGCGGCATCGACAATGCCAGCTACTACCGCCTGCAGGACGACCCGCGCTACTACTGCGACGACACCGGCACCGGCAACAGCCTGGACCTCACGCACCCGCGGGTCCTGCAGATGGTGATGGATTCGCTGCGCTACTGGGCCGGCGAAATGCAAGTGGACGGGTTCCGTTTCGACCTCGCGACCACGCTCGCACGTGGACCGAACGGATTCGATCCACATTGCAGTTTCCTCGACGCGCTCGCGCAGGATCCGTTGCTCGCAGGGACCAAGCTGATCGCAGAACCCTGGGATGTGGGACCGGGCGGATACCAGCTTGGCCGCTTCGGCGGCAACTGGTCGGAATGGAACGATCGCTACCGTGACAGCGTGCGCCGCTTCTGGCGCGGCGACGCCGGTGCGCTGCCGGAACTGGCCACGCGGATCACGGGATCGGCGGACCTGTTCGACCACGACGGCCGCAATCCGCGCGCGACCGTCAATTTCATCACCGCGCACGACGGTTTCACCTTGCGGGACCTGGTTTCCTACGACCGCAAGCACAACGAAGCCAACCAGGAAGACAACCGCGATGGACGCGAGGATGGACTGAGCGGCAACTTTGGCGCCGAGGGCGAAACCGGCGATCCGGCGATCCTCGAACTGCGCCGCCTGCAACGCCGCAATATGCTGGCGACGCTGCTGCTGTCGCAGGGCACCCCGATGCTCGTGGCCGGCGACGAGTTCGGTCGCACCCAGCACGGCAACAACAATGCATACGCCCAGGACAACGAAACGAGTTGGGTGGATTGGGAGGCGATCGACGAGGCCGCCGACGGCGATATCCGTTTCGTGCGGCGCCTGATCGGTCTGCGCCGCAACCATCCGGCGTTGCGCTGGCCGCGTTTCATGCACGGCTGGGTGCAATGCGAAAAAGGCATCAAGGACATCACCTGGCTCGTGCCCGAGGGCGGCGAGATGAACGAGGGCCACTGGAGCGATCCGGAACGGCGAAGCGTCGGGCTGCTGTTGAACGGCCGAGCCGACAGCCGCTTCGGTGAGCTTCCGATGGACGAGATCCTGCTGCTGCTATTGAACGGCCATCCGGAAGACATCGATTTCCACCTGCCCGCCCTGCCCTTCGGCTCGGGCTGGGCCGAGTTGCTCGCCCCCGCGCGCCGGCCCGAATCGACCCTGCACGAATTCGATTCCACATTCCGGTTCGCTGGTCGTTCGGTGGTCCTGTTCCACTTGGCAGTGGAGATGTAGACAAGCTGATTCGAGCCGAACCTCAGCATGCTTTTCCTTCTCCCTCCGGGAGAAGGTGGCGCGTAGCGCCGGATGAGGGTCCGGGCACGCGAATGCGGGTTTCAAAGTGGCTGATTACCCGTTCGCGAACCCGTACCCTCACCCGCCCCTTTCGGGGAGCGCTGCGCGCGCCTCTCCCGGAGGGAGAGGGGAGATGATCGCGGCGACCGCGGTAGGTTGTAGGGCGGACAGTGTCCGCCGATGATCAAGGCGCACGATGCGGCATGGCATGGAGGCAATGTTTCAAGGATGACGACGTTCAAGCACGAGATGCCATTCGGTGCCGAGGTGCGCGAAAACGCGGTGCGCTTTCGCGTGTGGGCGCCTGCGCAGGAAACGGTGAGGCTGCGCCTCGAATCCTCGGGCGACGAACGCGAGCTGCCTATGGCACGCGGCGACGGCGGCTGGTTCGAACTCGCGACCGACGCCGCGCGGCCGGGCGATCGCTACCGGTACGTGCTCGAGGACGGCACCCGGGTTCCCGATCCGGCTTCACGCTTCCAGCCGGACGACGTGCATGGCCCGAGCGAAGTGGTCGATCCAGATGCCTACATGTGGCGGCATCCGGAATGGCGCGGCCGGCCGTGGCGTGAAGCCGTGGTGTACGAAGCGCATGTCGGCACGTTTTCCGCCACCGGCGACTATGACGGCGTGCGCGCGAAACTGGATCATCTCGCCGACCTCGGCATCACCGCGCTGGAACTGATGCCGCTCGCGGACTTCGACGGCCGCCGCAACTGGGGCTACGACGGCGTGCTGCCGTTCGCGCCCGATCATGCCTACGGCTCGCCCGCGGAGCTGAAGGCGCTGGTCGATCGCGCCCATGAGCTCGGGCTGATGGTGCTGCTGGACGTGGTCTACAACCACTTCGGCCCGGACGGGAATTACC
>JBOHYO010000042.1:0-2414 GCA_050737935.1 Rhodanobacteraceae bacterium | reverse complement strand
ACCGCGATCGCCAGCATCGAGTAGGTCATGAACTTGTAGCCGAACACCCGCCGGCTGGTGAAACACGAAATGATCTCGCTGGCGAGGCCCATCGCCGGCAGGATCATCATGTACACCGCCGGGTGCGAATAGAACCAGAACAGATGCTGGAACAGCAGTGGATCGCCCCCCAGCGCGGGGTCGAACACGCCCACGCCGAAGCCGCGCTCGAGCCCGACCAGCGCCAGCGTCATCGCGAGTACCGGCGTCGCCAACACCATTACCAGGCTGACCGCGTACAAGCCCCACACGAACAACGGCAGGCGGAACCAGGTCATGCCGGGCATGCGCATGGTGTGGGTGGTGACGATGAAGTTCAGCCCGGTGAAGATCGTCGAGAATCCGGTGACGAACACGCCGATCACCACGAGGTACACGTTGGTGTTTGAGAACATCGTCGAATACGGCGTGTAGAAGGTCCAGCCGGTGTCGACGCCGCCCATCCACAGCGCGGCGACGACGAACGCACCGCCGCCGATGAAGAGGTACCAGCTGAACAGGTTGATCCTGGGGAACGCGAGGTCCTTGGCGCCGATCATGATCGGCAGCAGGAAATTGCCGAGCGTGACGGGGATCGAAGGCAACAGGAAGAACCACACCATCACGACGCCATGGAAGGTGAATGCCTTGTTGTAGACCTCGGTGGCGAGTTCGCCGGACGGCACGATCAGGTCGTAGCGGATCATCGCGGCCGCGGCACCACCCAGGAGAAAGAACAGAGTGATGCTCAACGTGTACAGGATCGCGATGCGCTTGTGGTCGCGGGTGAACAGCCAGCCACGCAGGGTCCGCTCGCCGCTGTAGAAACTGGGCGCCACCGATTCCGGTCGGGGTTGCGCAACGAGTCCGGCGTCAATGGCGTTCATGGGTGCTCTCCGAGCCGACGGATGGTGGTTGGTGCGCCGTTGCCGACGTCGACTTGATGTAGGCGACCAGGGCCAGCACGTCCTGCTCGCTGAGTTGCCCCTCGAACGAGGGCATGATCGGCGCGAAGCCAGCGACGACCTGCTTGTCGGGCAGCAGGATCGAGTCATGGATGTAACGGTCGTCGGCGACCACGGTCCCGCCGCCGGAGAGATGCACCGTGCGCCCGAACAGTCCATCCAGGTCGGGCGCGTGCACCGAGGCATTGGCGCCGTGGCAGCCGCTGCAACCGGCGCTGCGGAACAGCGCGGCACCGCGCGCGGCGACGCTCTCCGGCGCGGGAGTCTTTTCCAGCCAGCGCGCATACGCGGCGGGTGGCATCACGACCACGTCGCCGATCATCTTCGAGTGATCGAGGCCACAATACTGGTCGCAGAACAACGAGTAGCGGCCGGCCCGGGTCGCGGTGAACCAAAGCGAGGTGTAACTCCCCGGCAGCACGTCCTGCTTCACCCGGAATGCCGGCACCGAAAAACTGTGGATCACATCCTGCGAGATCATCACCAGCCGGATCGGTTGCCCCAACGGCACGTGCAGCATGTTGATTTCGCGCTGGCCGCCGGGATGCTGGATCTTCCACATCCACTGCTTGGCCACGACGTACACCGTTTGCGCGGCCGCCGGTGGCGAATGCAGGCGCGTAAACAGGAACAGGCTCCAGATGAACACGGCGAGGAACATCCCGAACGGGACCAGCGTCCAGGTCGCCTCGATGCCCATGGATTGTTTGTGCTTGCCGCTGCGATCGGCCTTCGAACCATCGCGGTACTTGATCCCGAAATAGATCATCGTGGAGAAGATCCCGACCACGACGAAGCCGCACAAGCCGATCATGTACCAGAACAGGGTGTCGACCTGCGGCGCCATGGTGGAGGCATCCGGCAGCAGGGCACTCATGGCTGCGGTCCCCCGTCGCCGGGGGCGTCCCATCCGCCGCGACGCCGTTCGAGCCGGCGCAACACGATGATGAAGACGCACAACAACAATGCGGTCGCGATCCCGAGCCCCTGCATCACGCGGTGGATCACCAGCGAATAGCGCCCGGTCGAAGCGTCGTACTGGCAGCACAACAACAGGACCTGGTCGACGATATTGCCGATGCGGTTGTCCGAGGCATGCACCAGCCCGAGCCGCAACGTGCGCGCCGGGAACTTCACCCCGAACAGGTACTGCGAGACCTTGCCTTGCGGCGTCAACAGCACCACGCCGGCGGCATGGTCGTACTGACCGTTGCGGCTGTCGTAGAAGTACCGGAAGCCGATGCTGCGCATCAGCGCCGCGCTCGCCGCCTGCGGGCCGGTCAGGTAATGCCACTGCTCGACATGGGCGCCGGGATGCGCGAACGCATCGTTGCGCTTGGTCGCCAGTGCGGAACCCGGATCATCGCGGGGATCGATGCTGACCAGCACCACGTTGAACTGCTTGTCCGGGGTGAAGCCACTTGCCTTCAC
>JBOHYO010000041.1:0-4228 GCA_050737935.1 Rhodanobacteraceae bacterium | reverse complement strand
GCAGTCGGTACACGTCCTGGATTTCCTTGACCAGATACGCCGCCAACCGCTCGACGCCCAAAAGTCGCAGGATGTCGCGCGGATCGGACTCGCCGTCCACCACGGTTTCGCCCTTCTCGACATGCTCACCCTCGAACACCACGACGTGGCGCCACTTCGGGATCAGGTCTTCGTGCTCGTTGCCGTCGGCGTCCTTGATGACCAGGCGCTGCTTGCCCTTGGTGTCCTTGCCGAAACTGACGATGCCGGAGACCTCGGCGAGGATCGCCGGTTCCTTCGGTTTGCGGGCCTCGAACAGGTCCGCGACGCGCGGCAGGCCGCCGGTAATGTCGCGGGTCTTGGACGATTCCTGGGGGATACGCGCGATCACGTCGCCGACGCCGACTTCGGCGCCGTCCTGGATCGACACGATCGCGCCGGCCGGCAGGTACGACTGGGCCGGGATGTCGGTGCCGGGCAACTTCAGGTCGTTGCCCTTCTTGTCTTCCAGGCGAACCGCGGGGCGCAGGTCCTTGGCGTTGCTGCCGCGGCGCTTCGGATCGGTGACCACCACGCTTTCGAGGCCGGTCAACTCGTCGATAGACGACTGCACGGTGATGCCGTCAACGAAGTCGATGTAGCGCACGCGCCCCGCCACCTCGGTGACGATCGGGTGGGTGTGCGGATCCCAAGTGGCAACGGTCTGGCCAGCCTTGACCTCGGCACCGTCCTTGACGGTGATGGTCGCGCCATAGGGCACCTTGTAGCGCTCGCGCTCGCGGCCCTTGGTATCGATCAGGCTGACGTCGCCCGAACGCGAGACCACGACCAGATGACCCTGGGTGTGCTTCACGGTCTTTAGGTTGTTGAATTTCAGCGTGCCGGTGGTCTTGATGGTGACGTTGTCCACCGCCGCCGCACGTGATGCCGCGCCGCCGATGTGGAACGTCCGCATCGTGAGCTGGGTGCCCGGTTCGCCGATCGACTGGGCGGCGATCACGCCGACCGCTTCGCCGATGTTGACGACATGCCCGCGGGCGAGATCACGCCCGTAGCACAACGCGCACACGCCGAACCCGGATTCGCAACTGATCGGCGAACGCACCTGGATGCTCTGGACGCCGGCCTTGTCCAGCTTCTCGACCAGCGTTTCATCGAGCATCGTGTTGCGCTCGACGATCGGCTTGTCATCGTCACCCGGCGCGTACACGTCCTCGACCACCACCCGCCCGAGTACCCGATCGCGCAACGGTTCGACCACGTCGCCACCTTCGACGATCGACTGCATGGTCAGCCCCTCAAAGGTGCCGCAATCGTGCTCGGTCACCACCACGTCCTGGGCCACATCGACCAGGCGCCGCGTCAGGTAACCGGAGTTGGCGGTCTTGAGCGCCGTGTCGGCCAAGCCCTTGCGCGCACCGTGGGTCGAGATGAAGTACTGCAGCACGTCGAGGCCTTCGCGGAAGTTGGCCTTGATCGGCGTCTCGATGATCGAGCCGTCCGGCTTGGCCATCAGGCCGCGCATGCCCGCCAACTGGCGGATCTGTGCCGCGGAACCGCGCGCACCGGAATCGGCCATGATGTAGATCGAGTTCATCGATTTCTGTTCGACCATCTTGCCATCGACGCCTTTGACCCTGTCGAAGCCGATGCCCTTCATCATCGCTGCGGCAATCTGCTCGTTGGTGCGCGACCAGATGTCGACCACCTTGTTGTAACGCTCGCCGGCCGTCACCAGACCGGACTGGAACTGCTCCTGGATCTCGACGACTTCCTTCTCGGCCGCTTCCAGGATGCCCTTCTTCTCTTCCGGGATCTCCATGTCGTCGATGCCGATCGAGATGCCCGAGATCGTGGCGAACCGGAAGCCGGTGTACATCAACTGGTCCGCAAACACCACGGTGTCCTTGAGACCCAACTCGCGGTAGCAGGCATTGATGAGCTTCGAGATCGCCTTTTTGGTGAGCTCGGTGTTCATGCGGCTGAAGGACAGCCCTTCCGGCAGGATCTCGGCCAGCAGCGAGCGGCCGATCGTCGTGTCGGTGAGAGTCGTCTTCTCCGCACGCGAACCGTCGGCCGCGATTTCGACTTCGCGGATCCGCACCTTGACCTTGGCGTGCAGCGCGGCAGCACCGCTGTCGTAGGCGCGGCGCACCTCGGCAACATCGGCGAACACCATGTTCTCGCCCTTGGCGCCGACCAGTTCGCGGGTCATGTAATAGAGGCCCAGCACCACGTCCTGGGTAGGCACGATGATCGGATCACCGTTGGCCGGAGACAGGATGTTGTTGGTGGACATCATCAGCGCGCGCGCTTCCAGCTGGGCTTCCAGCGACAACGGCACGTGCACCGCCATCTGGTCGCCATCGAAGTCGGCGTTGAAAGCGGTGCAGACCAGCGGATGCAACTGGATGGCCTTGCCCTCGATCAGCTTGGGCTCGAACGCCTGGATGCCGAGACGGTGCAGGGTCGGCGCGCGGTTGAGCAACACTGGGTGCTCGCGGATCACCTCTTCCAGGATGTCCCACACCACCGGCTCCTCGCGCTCGACCGACTTCTTCGCCGCCTTGATGGTCGGCGCGATGCCGCGCAGTTGCAGCTTGGAGAAGATGAACGGCTTGAACAGCTCCAGCGCCATCTTCTTGGGCAGGCCACACTGGTGCAGCTTCAGGGTCGGTCCGACCGTGATGACCGAACGGCCGGAATAATCCACGCGCTTGCCGAGCAGGTTCTGGCGGAACCGGCCTTGCTTGCCCTTGATCATGTCGGCCAGCGACTTCAGTGCGCGCTTGTTGGTGCCGGTGATGGCACGGCCGCGGCGGCCGTTGTCGAGCAGCGCATCCACTGATTCCTGCAGCATGCGCTTCTCGTTGCGCACGATGATGTCGGGCGCGTTGAGTTCCAGCAGCCGCTTCAGGCGATTGTTGCGATTGATGACACGACGATACAGGTCATTGAGATCGGACGTCGCGAAACGCCCGCCTTCCAGTGGCACCAGCGGACGCAGGTCCGGCGGCAGCACCGGCAGCACCGTCAACACCATCCACTCCGGACGGTTGCCCGATTCCAGGAACGCCTCGACCAGCTTGACGCGCTTGGTCAGCCGCTTTAGCTTGGTCTCGGAGTTGGTTGCGGCGATTTCTTCTTTCAGCCGCACCATTTCGCCGTTGAGGTCCAGCGACTTCAGGAGTTCATAGACCGCTTCGGCGCCCATCCGCGCGTCGAACTCGTCGCCGTGCTCCTCGACCGCCGTAAGGTACTGGTCTTCGGTCAGCATCTGGCCGCGCTCGAGCGGGGTCAGGCCCGGGTCGATCACGACATAGGCTTCGAAGTAGAGGATTCGCTCGATGTCGCGCAGTGTCATGTCCAGCATCAGGCCGATGCGGGACGGCAGCGACTTCAGGAACCAGATGTGCGCGGTCGGGCTGGCCAACTCGATGTGGCCCATGCGCTCGCGGCGCACCTTGGCGAGGGTCACTTCGGTGCCGCACTTCTCGCACACCACGCCACGGTGCTTCATGCGCTTGTACTTGCCGCACAGGCACTCGTAGTCCTTGATGGGACCGAAGATGGCCGCGCAGAACAGGCCGTCACGCTCCGGCTTGAAGGTCCGGTAGTTGATGGTTTCGGGTTTCTTCACTTCGCCCCACGACCACGAGCGGATCAGGTCGGGCGAGGCCAGCGAGATCTTGATCGCGTCGAAGTCGAGCGGCTGGGTCTGCTGGTTGAAGAGGTTCAGAAGATCTTTCATTTGGTGTCTCCGAGAGGAGCGAATACTTGGTCGGGGGCTGGTTTCGATGTGCGCGGGACCCGGGGCTCGGGACCCGGGACCCGAAGAGCAAGAGCGTGCACGCTTCTGCCGTTACGGGTCCCGGGTCCCGGGTACCGTGTCCCGATGCGTCACCGTTCTTCCAGCTCCATGTCGATCGCCAGCGAGCGGATCTCCTTGACCAGCACGTTGAACGATTCGGGCATGCCCGCCGACATCTGGTGGGTGCCGTCGACGATTTTCTTGTACATGTCGTTGCGGCCCTGCACATCGTCCGACTTCACCGTCAGCATTTCCTGCAGGGTGTAGGCCGCACCGTAGGCTTCCAGCGCCCACACTTCCATTTCGCCGAAGCGCTGTCCGCCGAATTGCGCCTTGCCGCCCAGTGGTTGCTGGGTAACGAGGGAGTACGGACCGGTGGAACGCGCGTGCATCTTGTCGTCAACCAAATGGTGGAGCTTGAGCATGTAGGCAATGCCC
>JBOHYO010000040.1:0-5226 GCA_050737935.1 Rhodanobacteraceae bacterium | reverse complement strand
GCACGATCATCTGCGTGGTCGCGCGGATGCAGATTCCGGCGGCGGGCGGCTGTGGCGACAGTTTCGCGTGGAATTCGGTGCTGCAACCGATCCGCCTGGATGCCAACTACACCCGCACCGCGGTGCGCGCAAGGCCTGGACGCCTGGACGCGGCGATGCACGAGGCGCGCAAGGCGCTGTTCAACGACAACCCGATGCGCGTGCTCGAGAACCAACCGGACATCGGCATCGGCACCATGCCGTTCTCCGAAGTTCGCGCGCGTGCGTATCGCGCCGACATCGGCATGGCCGTCCTGATGGGCGTGATCTGCCTGATCCTGCTGTGCGTCACCGGCGCCGGCATCGTGGGGCTCACCAGTTTCTGGGTCGGCCAGCGGCGCAAGCAGATCGGCATCCGCCGCGCGCTGGGGGCGACGCGCCGCGACATCCTGCGCTATTTCCAAGCCGAGAACCTGTTGATCGCCGGCGTCGGCGTGGTGCTGGGCGCGATCATCGCGGTGGGATTGAACCTGTGGATGATGAAGCAGTTCCAGATGGACCGGATGTCGGTTGCGTACGTGCTGGTGGGAATTGCCGCGCTGCTGGTGCTTGGGCAGGGCGCGGTATTCGCGCCGGCGCTGCGCGCTTCGAAGGTGTCGCCGGTGGAAGCAACCCGCAGCGTGTGATGTGAAGTCATCCCCTTCAAGGGGAGGATTTAGGTGGGGATGGGGTTCGACGTTGCCGTCATTAAAAACCCATCCCCACCCCAGCCCTCCCCTTGAAGGGGAGGGAGAAAGAGCGTGACACCCTCCGCTTGAAGGGGAGGGAGAAAGAGCGTGACACCCTCCGCTTGAAGGGGAGGGAGAAAGAATGTGACCCTCCCTTTGAAGGGGAGCGAGATGAACACGGAGTGATTGACGAATGTTCGGCTATTACCTCGACCTCGCCTTCCGCAGCCTCAGGCGCAACAAGCTCCTGACGGCGCTGATGGTGCTGGCCATTGCCGTCGGCATCGGCGCCAGCATGACCACGCTGACGGTGATGCATCTGCTCTCGGGCGATCCGCTGCCGGGCAAGAGCGCGCACCTCTATTACCCGCAGGTCGACGCAACGCCGGCGAGTTGGTACAACAAATCGCATCCGCTCGATGTGATGGATTACCAATCCGCGGTGGATTTGTGGAGCGCGCATCGTGCCGATCGCCAGGCGCTGGTGGTGCAAAGCCCGGTCAAGGTCAGCGCGCCGGGCGTGAATCTACCGCCGCTGATGCTGTCGATGCAGTCGACCACATCGGATTTCTTTCCGATGTTCGACGTGCCGTTCGAATACGGCAGTGCATGGACGCCGGCCGACGGCAAGGATCGTGCGCACGTGGCGGTGATCTCGAGCGATCTCAACGACAAATTGTTTGGCGGCAAGAACAGCGTGGGCAAGACCCTGCGCATCCGCAACAGCGACGTGCGCATCGTGGGTGTGCTGAAACCGTGGCGGCCGCATCCATTGTTTTATGACGCAGAGGGCAGCATCACCGGAAACATGACTTCCGCGGGCTACTACGGAAGGCCCGAAGACGTGTTCATGCCCTTCTTTTCCGGGCTCGACGTCAACGACGGAAATTTTTTCCAGTTCACGTGTTGGGGCGCGCCGACCAAACCCGGCCATCTGGAAAACGCACCCTGCCTGTGGGTCGCGTTGTGGGTGCAATTGGACAGCCCGGCAAAAGTGGCGGACTACCGCGCGTTCCTGAAGCACTACGCGCAACAACAAAAGACGCTGGGGCGCTTCGCGAATACCGACACGCGCATGCTGGATCTGATGCAATGGCTGAATCATCAGCAGGTCATTCCGAAGAACGTGAGGCTGCAAACGTGGTTGGCGTTTGCGTTTCTCGCAATCTGTCTGTTCAACACGGTCGGTTTGTTGTTGGCGAAATTCCTGCGCCGCGCGGGTGAGATCGGCGTGCGCCGCGCACTGGGCGCGTCGCGCCGCGCCGTGTTCGCGCAATGCCTGACCGAAGCCGGATTGGTCGGGTTCATCGGCGGCGCCGGCGGCTGGCTATTGACGTTGCTCGGTTTGTGGCTGGTGCGCAGCCAGCAGACGCCGTATTCCGAGCTGGTGCACATGGACGTGGCGATGTTCGTCGTCACTTTCATGCTGGCGATCGCGGTGAGCCTGCTGGCCGGCGCGCTGCCGGCGTTGCGGGCGAGCCGGATCGCGCCGGCGTTGCAGTTGAAGACGTTGTAGGAGCGGCCCATGGCCGCGATGGAAAGATCAAGGAAAAGGTCGCGGGCATGGCCCGCTCCTACGAGGTCATAGAAGAGATTTCACCATGCAAATCCAACCCATCCTCTCGGCGCTCAAGAAGCACAAGCTCGCGACCTTCCTGATCGCAATGGAGATCGCGCTGGCCTGCGCGGTGCTGGTGAACGCCGTATTTCTGATCGGGAATCGCCTGTCCGCGATGCACATCAACAGCGGCGTGGACGAGGCTTCGCTGGGCGAGATCGTGGTCACGGGATTCGATCCGAAGCAGGTGAATGATCTGAATGCGCGGATGCTCGCGGGCCTCGGTGCGATTCCGGGCGTCGAATCGGTGCACGTGATCAGCTCCGTACCGTTCGGACGGCACGGTGGCGTTGCGGGTATATCCCTCGATCGCGCAGGCAAGCATCCGGGTCCTGTCCTGCAGTTTTACGAAGGGGATCCTGGCACGCCCAAGGCGTTGGGCCTGAAGCTGGTGGCCGGGCACCTGCCCGCAGTCGACGACTACCAGCCCTTGCAGGGGCAGGACTACTTGCCGTTGTCTTCGCAGGTTCTGATCTCGCGCGCACTGGCAGAACAAATATGGCCAGGCGAGAGCCCGCTGGGCAAGCAATTCTGGATGCTCAAATGGCACTTTCGCGTCGTCGGCGTGGTCGGCCATCTGGCCGTGTCGCAGTACACCGAGAACGGCGAGCACGGTGCCGAGTGGACGGTATTCGTACCGACGCTCCCGGGCGGTCAGTTGGCAGGCACTTATTTGATCCGCGCCGAGTCGCAAGACCTGGAACGCGTGATGACAAAAGCACGCGCTGCGGTCGCCAAGATCGCGCCGGATGTGGTGCTGGACCACGAGGACAGCCACACCGTTTCCTTCCTGCGTGAGCGCTTTTTTGCGACCGACCGGGCGATGGCTGGGTTGCTGGTCGGCGTGATCGTGGCGCTGCTTGGGGTCACCGCGTTCGGAATCGTGGGGCTGGCGAGCTTCTGGGTGGCGCAGCGGCGCAAGCAGATCGGGATCCGCCGTGCGCTCGGGGCGACCCGCGCCGACATCCTGCGCTATTTCCAGACCGAGAATTTCCTGATCGTCACGTTCGGGATCGCGCTGGGTGTCGTGCTGGCAGTCGGCATCAACCTGACGTTGATGAAGTTCTTCGAGGTGCCGCGCCTGCCGCTGTGGTACCTGCCGGTGGGCGTGGTGGCGCTGTGGCTGCTCGGGCAGCTCGCGGTTCTGGCGCCGGCGCTGCGCGCTGCGGCGGTGCCGCCGGTGGTGGCGACGAGGAGCGTGTGACATTCAACCCTCCCTCAGGGGAAGGGTGGCTTTGAAGTCCTCCCCTTCAAGGGGAGGATTTAGGAGGGGATGGGGTGGATTGGTGCGCTGCAGAGCAACCCATCCCCTCCCCAGCCCTCCTCTTGAAGGGGAGGGAGAGAAACCTGGAGGCATCTGGACATGTTCGGTTACTACCTCGACCTCGCCTGGCGCAGCCTGAAGCGCTCGCCGATCCTGACCGGTCTGATGGTGCTGGCGATCGGACTCGGCATCGGCGCCAGCATGACCATGCTCACGGTGCTGCACGTGATGAGTGGCGATCCGCTGCCGGGGCGCAGCGCGCATCTGTACCGGCCATTCCTCAATCCATTGCCGCTCAGCTTCAAGCTCAAGCCGGAGGACATCGGCCACGGGCCTAATGCGGCCTTGACCTGGCCGGATGCGAAGGCCTTGCTGGATGCACACAAGGGCGTGCAGCAGGCCGCGGTGGCGCGCGGCTACCTCGTGGCGCACTCCACCCAGCCGGACGTGCATCCGAAGTCGGTGGTCGGGAGCTACACGACACGGGATTTCTTCGCCATGTTCGGGGTGCCGTTCATTGCCGGCGATCCCTGGTCGGAGCAGGCCGATGCCGAGGGCGCGCCGGTGGTGGTGCTGACGCAAGGGTTCGCCCGCAAGCTGTTCGGTGACAAGCAAGCACTCGGCAACATGGTGCAGCTCGGCAAGCATGATTTCCGGGTGGTCGGCGTGGTCGAGGATTGGCACCCGGAGCCGTTGTTCTATGCGGTCAGCGCGAGTTTCGACGAGGCCGACCAGTTCTTCCTGCCGCTGTCCACGGCCATCCACATGAAGCTCGACTCGAACTGGACAACTGCTTGGGGCGACAAGACGTCCCTGACCAGTCCGACCACCAGTTGGCTGAATTTCTGGGTGAAACTGGATACGCCGCAGCAGGTCGCCGATTACGGCCGGTTTGTGGTCAACTATTCGGCGCAGCAAAAGGCCATCGGCCGCTTCGAGCGTCCGCCCGAGGACGCGAGGCTGTACGGCCTGATGCAGTGGCTGCACCGCGAGGGGCTGGTGCCGACGGACGTGTTGCTGCAGGCCTGGCTGGCATTGGGTTTCCTGTTCGTGTGCATGGTGAATATCATTGCGCTGCTGCTGGCCAAGTTCCTGCGCTCCGGTGGCGAGATCAGCGTGCGTCGTGCGCTGGGCGCCACGCGATACAACATCTTCGTGCAGTTCGGCATCGAGTCGGGGCTGATCGGTCTCGCGGGTGGGCTGCTCGGGGTCGGCATCGCCGAGTTGGGCCTGTGGAGCGTGCGCCAGCGGCCCGATGACTATGCGCAACTGGCGCACATGGATGGCCAGATGCTGGTGATGACGGTCGTGCTGGCGATCGTGGTCAGTCTCTTTGCCGGGCTGTTGCCGGCGTGGCGAGCCTGTCGCATCGCGCCTGCCTTGCAGTTGAAAACGCTTTGAAGCCTTCCCCTTCAAGGGGAAGGTTTGGATGGGGATGGGTCTGACCTTCCAGCAGTGCAACCCATCCCCACCCCGGCCCTCCCCTTGAAGGGGAGGGAGAACACCGAGTCTGAGGCATCGCCATGCAAATTCGACCGATTGTTGCAACGTTGCGCAAGCACAAGTTGACGGCCACGCTGCTGGCGCTGCAGGTGGCGTTTACCTGCGCCATCGTGTGCAACGCCGTGTTCCTGATC
>JBOHYO010000039.1:0-4019 GCA_050737935.1 Rhodanobacteraceae bacterium | reverse complement strand
TCGCCGCAATTTCATTTGTAGGAGCGGGCCGTGCCCGCGACGGACATTCCATCTCGGCCATGGGCCACTCCTGCAACAGCGATTCAACATCGGATTAAGGATTGTCCCGCATGACCCAACGTCACGTTTCCCGCCGCCGCCTCGTGCCCCGCGCCCTCGCGATTGCCCTCGTGGCGGCGCTCGGTCTCGCCGGCGCTGCGACGGCGCACGCCGAAGACCTGATGGGCGCCTATCGCCAGGCGCTGCAGTCCGATCCCGTACTCAAGCAGGCCGAAGCGCAGAGCCGGATCGGCGAAGCCGGCGCGGACATTTCGCGCTCCGCTTTGCTGCCGCAGATCAATGGCCAGGTGTCGTTCAACGACAGCCACGGCGTCTCGAGCGGGACGCAAGTGGTCTATGACAACAATGGCAATCCCACGCTCGAAGACACCACGGTTCACACCGGCGGGCGTTCACGCACCGAATCGGTCGGCCTCACCCAGGTGCTCTTCGACCTCGGCAGGTTTTCCGATTGGCGCGCCGGCAAGGCCAGCGCGAAGGCGGCCGAGGCGCAATACGCCGCCGCGGAGCAGGACCTGATCTTGCGGGTCGCGCAGGCCTACTTCACGGTCCTGAGCGACGAGGAGAACCTGAGGTTCGCGGAGGCCAATGAGAAGGCGCTGCAGAAGCAGCTCGACCAGGCACAGGCCAAGTACGACGTGGGCTTTGCCGCCATCACCGACGTGGTGGATGCGAAGGCGCAGCACGATACCGCGGTGGCCAGCGTGATCAGCGCCAAGAATCAGGTCTTCAACGATCGACAGGCGCTCGCGCAGATCACCGGGCAGCCGGCCAGCGCGCTCGACCCGCTGAGGGACAAGCTGCCGATGGCGCCGCCGCAGCCCAACGACATGCAGGCGTGGGTCACCACCGCGCTCGCCAGCAATCCTTCCCTGCAGGCGCAGCGCGACCAGCGCGAAGCCGCGCAGCACGACGTCACGTCCGCCTACGCGGGCCATCTGCCGACGCTCGACGCGTCGGTCAGTTATTCGCGCAATCCGCAGTGGGATAGCCTGGGCTTCGGGGCCGGACAGCCGCACGGCGACAGCCGCAGTTCGGGAACGACGGTGGGCTTGGTTTTGAGCGTGCCGCTGTTCGCCGGCGGCGGCATCCACGCGCGGGTCAAGCAGGCCATCGCGCAGCGCGACCAGGCGAGCGACGTCCTGGAACAGGATCGCCGCACGGTGGTCAGCAACACCCGCAGCGCCTTCAACGCGATCGAGGCCGGGATCAGCTCGGTGGAAGCACAGCGGCAGGCGGTCTTGTCGGCGAAAACCGCGCTCGATGCGACCCAGGCCGGCTACCAGATCGGGACCCGCACGATCGTCGACCTGCTGATCGCCCAGCAGAATTATTTCCAGGCGCAGAGTGCCTATTCGCAGGCGCGCCATGCGCTGGTGGTCAACCAGCTCAACCTGAAGTACTCGGCGGGCACGCTGTCCGTCAAGGACCTTCAGGCGGTCAACGCGCTGTTGCAGTAAGGCCTCACGCCGGTGACCCGCTCGCCGCGTAGCGGGCGCGCGCGACGATCCTGCCCAGCAACACCATAGTCCGTCGCGCGGCCCCCCGTTCGCGGGCGCATACCGCACGCGCCGCCGCGCCCATCCGCGCGAGTTCGTCGCTGTTGCGCAACAGGTCAAGCACCATCGGACCGAGTTCCGCCGCCGACGCCACCCGGCGTGCCCCACCGGCCCCTATAAGCGTGCGGGTGATTTCCTCGAAGTTGAAGGTGTTCGGCCCGACCACCACCGGCTTCGACAAGGCGGCGGGCTCCAGCACGTTGTGTCCGCCGATCGGCACCAGCGACCCGCCGACGAAGGCAAGATCGGCCGCGGCGAAATAGCGCATCATCACGCCCATCGCATCGATCACGAGGCATTGCGTTTCCTCGTTCACGTCGTCTGCACTGTGTGTGGCCACCATGAAGCCGAGGTTGCGGGCGGCATGCTCGACCAGCCGGAAGCGCTCCGGATGGCGCGGCGCGACCAGCAGGAGGGCATCGGGCATCCGCGCGAGCACGGTGAGGTGTGCCTTGAAGGCCGCCAATTCCTCCCCTTCGTGGGTGCTGGCGGCGATCCACACCGGCCGCATGTCACCCCATTTGTTCCGCAGGTCTTCCCCGTGTTGCCGCGCGCCCTTGGGGAGCGGCATGTCGTACTTGAGGTTGCCCGAAACGTGCACCCGGGAGGGCTGCGCGCCCAGGTTGCGGTAGCGAACCGCGTCCGCGCGCGACTGCGCGGCGACCAGGGCAACGTTGCCGAGCGCCTGCCGCACCAATGCGCGGATCGGCCGATAGCGGCGCAGCGACCGTTGCGACAGCCGCGCGTTCACCACCGCGAGCGGAATCCCGCGGCGGCCACACTGGTGGAACAGGTTCGGCCAGATTTCGGTCTCCATCACCACCGCCAGGGCAGGGCGGAGGCAGTCGAGGAAACGGGCGACCGCAGCGGGCAGGTCGTAAGGCAGATAGACGTGGAACACCTCGTCGCCAAACAGGCTGCGGACCCGTTCGGAGCCGGTGGGGGTCACCGTGGTGACGACCATCGGCCGCGGCGCGTAGCGCCTGCGCAACGAATGGATCAACGGGATCGCCGCGTTGACCTCGCCGACCGACACCGCATGTACCCAGATGCAGCCGGAGAGGCCCGGATCGGGAAAACGACCGAAGCGTTCGCGCCAGCGGCCGAGGTAGCTGCGGTAGCGGACGCCGTGCACCACCAGGCGGGCCACGATCACAGGCGTGACGAGATACATCGCGAGCGTATACAGGAATCGCAGCATGGCGCGGATCGAAGCCGGCAGCGGGCGAGTATAACTTTCGCGGAGTCATGTCCCCTCCCGGAAGGAAGGTGTCGCCGCACGGCGGTGCGGAAATCAAGACGGGATGCCAGCACGAATGGCACCATCAAATCAATTGCGCAGCGGTCAGCTCGCTCTTGAGATACGCGTAGTAGATCGGTGCCGCGACCACGCCCGGCAATCCGAACGCGGCTTCCATCACCAGCATCGCCAGCAGGATCTCCCAGGCACGCGCGTGGATCCGGCCGCCCACGATCCGTGCGTTCAAGAAGTACTCGAGCTTGTGGATCAGCACCAGGAACACCAGCGCACCGACCGCGACCCACAGCGACACCGACAGCGCGACGATCACGATAAGGGTGTTGGAGATCAGGTTCCCGATCACCGGCAGCAGCCCGACGACGAAGGTGATCACAATCAGGGTCTTGGTGAAGGGCAGGTGCACGCCGGTCAGAGGCAGCGCGACCAGCAGGAAGATCGCGGTGAACAAGGTATTCAAGGCCGAGATGCGCGCTTGGGCGAACACGATGTCGTGGAAGGCCCGCACGAAGAGCGCGCAGCGGGCGGACAGGTCGCGCCGCAAGGGGCCCGCACCCTCTGTGCTCCGGGACTGCGTCAGTGCCACCAATGCACCCAGCGCCAGCCCGACCAGGATGCGTCCGAACACGTGCGCTGTTTCCTTGCCGGCCACCTGCAGTTGCGCGGAATGGGTGCGTGCAAGTTGCGCAGCGGTGGCGCGGAAATCCTCTGCACTCACGGGCAGGTACGCCGTGATCCAGGCGGGCAACTGGATGCGCGCACGGTCGATCGTCGGCATCAACCGGTCGAACAGGGTGTTGGGATCGCCGAGCTGTGCGCGAAAGAACGCGACGGCGCCGAAGATCAGCAATGCCAGCAGACCCGCGACCACCACCGCCAGCACTCCGACCACCAATTGCCTCGACAGCTCACCGGGCAAGCGGCGTTCCAGCAGCGGCGCCAGTGCATCGACGACCGCGTACACCAGCAGGCCGGCGATCAGGGCGGGCAGGAGGTGCAGGAACATCACCAGCAGCAGGCCTGCTGCGGCGGCGAGATAGCTCGCGGTCGCGGTCGGCCGGGAGGCGCGCAGCGCGGGGTACTGGATATCGTTCATGCGCGGAGTCTGGCATATTTTTGCATTCCTCCATGAACGCTGCTCC
>JBOHYO010000038.1:0-4043 GCA_050737935.1 Rhodanobacteraceae bacterium | reverse complement strand
GCAGCGGACCGTTGCCTTTTTCATGATTCATTCCTCGCAGTGCTATTCCACGCGAATGCTTGCCATCATTCCCAAATCCTCGTGGGCCAGCATGTGACAGTGGAACACGAAGGTGCCCTTCGGCACGTACCGGAAATCGAGAATCACCTTGGTGACGCTCGGCTGGATCAGCGGGTAATTCGGGTCAGTGGGATTCGGCAGCGTCTTGCCGACGGGCTGGAACACGGTATCCACCGTCATCGGTATGCCGCTGTAGTTGCGCTCCTGCACGAATTTCATCTGGTGGATATGGAAGTCGTGGTTTTCCAGCGTGGCGTTGATCAGGTACCACACCTCGATGGTGCCTTGCTTGACCACGACGTCCGGATTCGATGGCACCGTCGCGCCGGGCTGGAAAACCGGCCAGAACGGATGCTCGTGGAAATCCGGGTGGGTGGTGTCGGTGATGTAGTAAGCTCGGTGCCGCGGAATCTTGCCTTGCTTGGGAAACGTATATTGGGTGAAGGTGATCGCGCGCCGATGGACAAGCGCGGGATGCGCGTGCACCCAGGCGACCAGTCGTGCCGCCGGCGTATCACTGACGGCGATGGGTGTAGAGCGCAGCAACTGCGGGTGATCCTCGGCGTTGGCGACGGCGGTGATCCGCAGCAGGTCATGGTGCGTCTCGCGAACGAACCCTTCACACCAAGGTTCGCTGGACAGGACGAAACTGGTGCCGGCTGGTGCAGTCAACAGGATGGCGGCACGTGACATCGGCGAGAGCATCAGCTCCGGCATCGCCAGATAGTGCGCATAGGGGTGTTGCATGTCGCCGGAGACTGGCACGCCGTCGCGTTCGACCAATTCAAACGGCAAGGCGCGACCTTGTGCATCACGGATACGCAGGAGCTTGGGCGAGTCTGCGGCGCCATTGACGATGCGCAGCAATTGTGTGTGCCTGGCCGGAATACGCAGCGTGGTCGGCGCGTTGGCCCCATCAATACTAATCAGCGACTCGGCAAACGGGCCGCTGCAACCATTGATGGAAATGCTGCCGCCGCGCAAGGGAGCGGCCGTCGGCCATGGCGGCGGATTGAACGGATCGTACCGCACGGGTTGCGCCGGCTTGATCGCCGCATCATGCATCGCCGCCGCTGTCCCGTAGGCGTGACCTTCGGCATGAGTCGGACTGGGCCCGTCATTGGGTTGGCCCACCTGATAAGTGATCAGGAGCACATGCTGGTCCATGCGCGGAATCTGCGGCGAATCGGGATCCACGATCCACACTCCGACGAGGCCGTTGCCGAGTTCAGCATCTGCCGCACCGTGCGCATGTGGATGGTAGATATACGTGCCGGGCGGCTGGTTGCGCGGGATCGTGATCCGGTATTCGCAGGCGTGCATCGGCGTGCTCAGCGTCGAGAGAAACACGTTTTCCTCCGACGCCGGGCCCTCGAAACCGTGCAGATGCAGATTGGTGTCTATCGGTCCGACGGTAAAGTAGCGGTCGTCGATGACGTGGTTCAGATAGCCGATCCAGTGCTGCACCGGCGCGCCCGGCATGACCATCGGCTTGCACGACGGAATGGCGATTGAAGACACGCTTTCGCCGGGGCTCCGGCTGGCGATGTCATTCACGATGCGGATCGCGAACGTTTCGCCGCGCCGCACGTGGATCGCCGGCGCGACGGTGTGCTCCACGCCACGCCAGCGGTAGGTGTAACAGAACCGGTCGCCGCCCTGGTCGTTGTGCACGGCAAGAATCAGCTCGTGCTCGCCCGAGGCATCCAGCGGCGCCTGCCACATGTCCACGTCTTGTGGCGGCGTGACCACGCCGTGCGTGTTCACCATTGGACCACACGCGCCGACCTTCGCTGGCGTGACGACAGACGCAGTCGCAGCCAAACTGGCCCGTGGCACCAAGCTTGCCGCGCACAGCAGCAAGAGTGCCAGCGCTGCGGACGCACAGACGTATCCGGGCTTCACCCAGGCGCCACGGGATCGCTCCGGCCGGGGCGCAGGGTGGCCACGACGGCCAGATGCAGATGCACTTGCACTTTGCTCCGAAAGCAGGCCTGCAAAGAGACCTGCACCTATCAGAAAAAACCGTTTCATATGTCTTCTCCGCTTCATTCAACAAACACGTCGCGAGAAGCCCCGGCATCTCGAGGCTGGCAACAAGTAGGGCGGAACCCGCGAGCAGTTTCCGCCGATCGGTTTCCGCCGGTCGACCCTTGGCGGAAGCGGCTACGCCGATTCCGCCCTACACGGCTGAGCGACTTCATGACGCCGCCTCCGGCAACACTGGCACTGGCGGCGACGAAACTTGGGATTAGCCCGACCATGCATGTTGCGAGGCGTTTCATGGGAGTGCTTGTCGAGATGAAGATCAGGGTTTGTGCGACGCGGCACGGGCGACGCAGCATGAACGCCATGAAGGCATCGGCGTCGCGCGCCCCGGCGGCCTTGCCCATCTTCGCCAGCAACGGGCGGATCTCCTGCTCCGCCGACGACGCGGGCGTTTGTGCGCACGCGCCGCCCGCGAACAGGCCAACGCAAACCAATGCAACAACCGCGAGAACCTTTTTCATGGGCCTTCTCCTCGATTCCAAGTCTCAGGGCTTGCGCGAGGCCGCATACGCCGCGACATCGATCATTTCCGATACGGTCAACGCCGAGGCTTCGGCCCGCATCGGCGCCGCGGCGGGATCGCTGCGCTTGCCTTCGCGGAACAGGATCAACTCGCGTGCGATGTAGGTCGGCGAACGCCCGGCGAGGTACGGAATGTCGCCGACGCCCTGCAGCTTCGTGCCGTGGCAGGATTCGCAGGCCTGCGCTGCGCCCATGCCATTTGCTGCGATTCTCGCGCCACGAGCGATGCTGCCGGGTGGCACCCAGGCGATGAACCCGGAGCGACCATCGCCGAGGGCGTAGAGCTTGACGCTGACGGGTCCTTCGACGATGCGCTCGCCGAGCGGTTCGCGCGCACCATTTTGGTTCGGCACCAGCGCGTAAGCATGCCAGTGGGTTCGGGGTACGGTTGCGGTTTCGATGACCTGTGTGACGTGGGGAATCTTGAGGCTCGAAAAGTAGGTCGCTGCCTGTTCGATGTCCGCCGCGTCAAGGCCACGCGCTTCCCTGGGCATGACGTCGTTGTCGCGTTGGCCGGCACGGAAAGCTGCGAGCTGCGCCACGATGTATGCCTTTGGCAAACCCGCCAATGACGCGCTGGCCGGAGCCCCCGAGCCGTTGGCGAGGTGGCATGCGGCGCATGCAATGACCGGCTTGCGACCATGCAGGACGATTCGCGGCGGCGGGAGATGGTCCTGCGGAAACCAATCCGGCGCATTGAAGTCGGTGTTCAACTCAGCCAACGTGTAGCTGCGCGTGCTGCCCGGTACATGCATGGGTTGGTTCGGCTTCGGCGCGGGCGCTTGCTTCGGCGCACTCGGATCGGGCGAATGGGGCTTGGGAAACGCCCATGCTTCCGCCGCGCGGATCGCGGCGTCCGAGGACGTTCCGTTGCTGCTTCGCGAGGCCATTGCAACGCTGGCGACGAGCAGGGACAACGCGGTCGCCGCAATGGCGATCGACAGCTTGAAATGCGTACGCATGACAACCCCTCTGGAAAACACGACGACGGAATACGCGAAACCATCCGGGCGACCAGCGTTGGACCGCCGATGGATCGACTTGCGCTTATTTGGCGGCGGTGTAACTGAGGTCGGCCTTGTACCTGTCGAAGTGGTCGGGGGCTTTCGCGATCGCGTCGTCGAGCGCCTTGCGGATTGCGTCCGCCGCATGTGAACTGGCGGCGCCGGGAAAGGCAGGGGCCGCAACCGCGCACGCCGTCGAAACCTTCATGTCCCCTCCGAGCATCCTGCGTGGTTTGGCCACAGACGCACGCCTCCCCCGGTCTCCCCCGAGTGTGACGCGCGTCACATTACGCCCGCCGCCTCGCATGGCGCAAGTGCCGGCAAGCAGCTTCAAAAACAGCTGCCGCAGGGCGTTCCGGAAAACAGGGAGGCCGGGTGACCGGCCGTGCGCTTGCCAGAGGATCAGTC
>JBOHYO010000037.1:0-8653 GCA_050737935.1 Rhodanobacteraceae bacterium | reverse complement strand
GCGCATCGCGCCCACTCGGATAGCGCGTTTCGACATCCACCAGCGTGCGCAACTCGGCGAGCCGCGTGCGGAACTCGTGCGCCAGTCCCGAGGCGAATTGCCGTTCGCGCGCGAGCCCCTCGTCCATTCGTGCCAGCACCTCGTTGATGCGTGCGACCAGTGGCGCGAGCTCGGTGGTACCGCTGGCGGGCAGGCGACCGCCGGGCGCATCGGGGCCGATACCTGCCATGGCCTGATCCAGCACCGACAGCGGGCGCAGGCCGCGCCGTACCAGCCACGGCGTCGCCAGCATGACCAGTACACAGGCACCCAGCAGGCTGCCGAGGAGAATGATGTCGAGCGTGTCGAGGAGGTCGTCCAGTGACCCGCTGTCCAGTGCGTAGCGCAATGCACAAGCCGTCGCGCGTGGTAGCGTGGCGTGACCATCCTCGTGCCTGGGCGTGAACCGCAAGGCCACGACACGCAACGAGCGTCCATCACGCAACTGCGCATCGGCAAACGCGGGTTGTTCTCCAGCGGCAACGGGTGGCGGAACTTCGGCGGTACGTGCGATGACCTCGCCTCCGCAGCGCAGTTCGTACCAGCTTGTGTCCGCGTTGCCCGGAAACACGTTGGCCGCAGCATTGTCGGCGTCCACCGCGATGCGGCCATTCTCGATCTGGGTCAGCGCCGCCAGCGATTGCGCGCGCGACAGCAGCGAAGCGTCGAAACGCTGCTGCATCTCGGTGTCGGCGCGCCAATCCACGATCTTGGCCGCCGCACCGAATACCACCAGCACTGCAAGCGCCAGCAGCAGCGCCAGGCGCGCGCGCAGCGAGAAAGTTTTGACGCGCTCTTTCATGGAATCAGATAGCCAGCACCGCGCCGGTTCTCGATCAGGCTCGCGCAACCCGCGTCAGCCAGCTTGCGACGCACACCGAACACGACCACCTCGATGCTGCGATCGGAAGCTTCGCTTTCGCCGCCAGCGATGCGTTCCAAGATGTCCGCACGCGGAAATACCCGGCCACGATGCCGCAGCAACAATTCCAGCAACGCGAACTCGCGCGGCGTGAATTGCAGCACCGCGCCGTTTGCCGTGGCCCGGTGCGCCTGCGCATCCAGCCGCACCCCGGCATGTTCCAGTACGTCCGCTTGCGTCTCGGCCGGACGCCGCGCCAGCGCGTGCAGGCGCGCGACGATTTCCTCGAACGCGAACGGCTTGACCAGGTAATCGTCGGCGCCGGCATTCAACGCATCCACGCGATCACCCACCTGGTCGCGCGCCGACAGCACCAGCACCCGCGGACGTTCGCCACCCGTCGGCAGCGCGCGCAGCACACCGAATCCGTCCATGCGCGGCAAGCCGAGGTCCAGCACCATGAAATCGTACGCGTAGCCGGCCAGATAGCCGATGGCTTCCACGCCATCACTGGCGGCATCCACCGTGAAACCGGCCGCGCGAAGTCCGCGCGAGAGACTGCCCCGCAAGCGTTCGGAATCCTCGACCAGCAACAGCTTCATAGCGGCACCCGCCATTCAATTCAGGAAAACTAACACTGCACGCGCAGAGCCACCACTAAGCAATGGCTAAGCCGCCGCGAAGTGCAGACAAAGACTCGTGCCGGAAACTGACCGCTCCCAACCACGGAGGTTCTCCCATGACGCGCGTATTGTCCCGCACCCTCATCGCCGCGCTTGCCATCGGCACGACCGCGGCAGCCCTCGCCGGTACCATCGAGCCTGGCGATCGCCTGGAAATGGCGGCCGTACTGGAATCGCCGGTCACACCTGCCCAGGCTGTGAAGATCGCGGAAGCCGGCGGCGGACGCGCCTACGGGTATGGCATGGAAGCCACGCACCACGGCCATTGGTATGAAGTGGACGTGTTGCGCGGCAATGCCAGGCTCGAACTGCGCATCGACGCGACCACCGGAAAGGTGATCGGCAGCGGTCCGGCGCGTGGCGAGGACGCACACGGCGCGCATGCGCTGGATGGCAACAAGCTGACGTTCGGCGAAGCCATCGCGCAGGCCGAACGCGCCGGCAACGGCCCTGCGCTGGAAGCCAACGCCACTGGCCGCGGCGACAAGGCGCACGTGGACGTGGACATCATCCAGGATCACGGCAAGCGCATCGCGCACTACCGCGTGTCCATGCACGCGGGCCAGGTCAAAACCGCAATGGCGGGAACCGATGCCTGACGGGCCGAGGCACGCGACTGCGGTGGGCGGCGCAACCGCCCGGCAGTTCTGCAAGGTTCACGAAAGCCGCGGCGAAGCAGGCGCTAAGCAACCACGCGCAAAGTGTCCCGCATTACATACTGGTGTCGACTGACATGAAGTCCGGAATCCTCTTGCGGCGATTCACAACGCTGTTGCTGACCGGCATATGCGCAGCGGCGCCGCTGCACCTGGCGTGGGCCGGCGGCCCGTTCGGCATCGATCATCGCATCGCCTACGACAACAGCGGCATCTGGGCGCGCAACAACCAGAAAGCGTTGATGGGCGCGACCATCCTGACCGTCGTGGGTGGCTCGCTCGCACTCGGCGACCAAGACAAGCTGGGTGACACGTTCTGGCGTTCGCTGGATTCGATGGCGATTTCGTCCGTGATCGCCCAAGGCACGAAATGGACGTTCCAGCGCGAGCGTCCGTCGCAGACCAGCGATCCGAACGAGTGGTTCAAGGGCACGCGTTACCAGAGTTTCCCCAGCGGCGAGGTGACCGCGATTGCCGGCGCGGTGACCCCGTTCGTCGTGGCCTACGGACACGACCATCCCGCGGTGTATGCGCTGGAACTGTTGCCGTTGTACGACGCCATCGGGCGGGTGAAGACGCGCGGACATTGGCAAAGCGACGTGCTCGCCGGCTGGGCCATCGGCACGGCGGTCGGTATCTGGGCCGAACATCGCAACTCGCCATTGATCCTCGGGTGGCTGCCCGGCGGATTCCAGGTTGGATTCGTCCACCGGTTCAAGCCGTGAACATCCAGGAAGTTCGGCGGAGCCTGCTTCGCCGACTGTCCCGGACCTGGTTTCACGTTACGGAAACGCGCCTGCAACGCAGCCGACATTTACCGCGCTCGGAAATTCACCGAATCCTGGTCTGCCGCCCGAATCATCGGCTCGGCAACCTGCTGTTGCTGACGCCATTGCTCATCGAGCTTGAGCGTGCCTTGCCCGAGGCTGAAGTGGATATCGTGCTGGCCGGCGAGCACGGGGCCGAACTTTTTTGCAGCTTTCCAAATGTCAGGCACATCCACGTCTTGTCGCGGCGGATGGTCCGGCACCCGTTCGCAACCGCACGTATCCTGATGCGGATTCGACGCGCCCGGTATGACCTGGCCATCGACCCCTGCGAGGCCTCGCAATCGGGCCGCTTCCTGATGGCCGTGTCCGGCGCGACGTACATGTTGGGCATTCCCCGGCAATGGAATGCCGAATCAACCGGGATGGTCGCAGTACGACCTGCCCCGTTGCACATGGCAAAGGGGCCGGTTTTCCTGTTGCGCCGCGCATTGGCGGATGATGACGCCGGAGCGCTCGATCGCGACTTCCCGAACCTCAGCCTCCAGTTGTCGCAAGAACAACGCCGCCAGGCGCGGGAGCTGCTGGACGGGTTGCTGCAGATCGACGACGCACTTTCCACCCGCATCACGATCGGCGTATTCGCGGACGCCACGGGCGCCAAGCGGTACGACGAGGATTGGTGGGAACGCTTCGTGGCGGAAATCCGTTTGCTCCATCCTGCCTGGGCCATGGTGGAAATCGCACCGCCAAACGGGCGCTCGCGGCTGTCGTCCCGCCTGCCGGTGTATTCTTCGGTGAATCCGCGCGAGGTGGCGGCCGTCATCAGCAACATGGCCTGCTTTGTCAGTGCCGATTGCGGTGTGATGCACCTGGCCAGCGCCGGCGGCGCGCCTACCGTCGGCTTGTTCTCTGTCACCGACATCGCGAAGTACGGCCCCTATGGCCCGCAGGATCGCCCGGTCGATACCCGCGGCACGAGCCCGGAAGCCGTCGCCCGGCTCGCCAGCGAGGTGGCGCAAGGGATGGGTGCACCCGGTGCGGGTTCGTCCACGCTATCCATGGCGAGCGGCGCGCGCACATGATCCTGGTCACCGGCGGTGCGGGCTTCATCGGCTCCAACATTGTTGCGGCGCTGGCGGCCCGCGGGGAATCGGTTGCCGTCTGCGACTGGCTGGGGCACGAAGGCAAGTGGTGCAACCTTGCGAAGTCGGAGCTGGCCGACGTGGTCGCGCCGGAAGGTTTGACCGCGTGGCTGGAACGACATGGAAAGGGACTGGAAACGCTCATCCACATGGGCGCCATCTCGTCGACCAGCGCGACCGACGCCGACCAGGTGATCGACGTGAACTTCCGGCTGTCGTGGGACCTGTGGCAATGGTGCGCCCGCCACGGCACGCGGTTCCTGTATGCCTCGTCCGCCGCGACCTACGGCGCCGGTGAGCAAGGCTACGATGACGATGGCTCTCCGCAGGCGCTGGCGAACTTGCGTCCGCTGAACCTGTACGGCTGGAGCAAACACCTGTTCGACCGGCGCGTCGCCCGCGCCGTTGCAGACCGTGAGGCGGTTCCGCGGCAGTGGGCGGGGCTGAAATTCTTCAACGTGTACGGTCCCAACGAATACCACAAGGGCGACATGCGCAGCGTGGTCGCACGCTACTACCCTGCGGCGGCCGGCGGCGACGAAGTGGCGTTGTTCAAGTCCCATCGCGCGGACGTTGCCGATGGGCAACAGAAGCGCGACTTCGTGTACGTCGAAGATTGCGTGGCGGTGGTCCGGTGGCTGCTCGATCACCCCGACGTCAGCGGAATATTCAACGTCGGTTCCGGCCAGGCACGCAGCTTTGCGGAGGTGATCGGCGCGCTGTTTGCCGCACTGGACCGTCCGGCGCGCATCCGTTACCGCGAGATGCCCGAAGCGGTGCGGGAACACTATCAATACTTCACGCAGGCGCGGGTGGATCGTTTGCGCGAAGCGGGATTTGCCCAGCCCCTCACGTCCATCGAGAACGGCGTGCGCGAGTACGTCCAGCGTTACCTGTCGCAACCCGATCGCTACCGCTGACGGCGCCATGACCATCCACGTCGAACACGTGATCCTCGACCGCGACGGCGTGTTGAATCTTGAACCGCCCGATGACGGCTACGTCACGGACTGGTCCGAATGGCGGTGGATTCCCGGCGCCCTGGAAGGGCTCCGGTTGCTGCACGCCGCCGGCATTCGCGTGTCCGTCGCCACCAATCAGGCGGGCATCGGGCGCGGTGTCATCGATCGGGCCGCGGTCGAGGCCATCCATGCGCACATGGTCGATGAAGCGACCCGCGCCGGCGGCGCGATCGAGCGGGTGTTGGTGTGTCCGCACGCACCGGAGACGGGCTGCGATTGCCGCAAGCCCGCGCCCGGTCTGCTGGTGCAGGCGATCGAGGCGTCCGGAGTTCCCCACCAGGCGACGCTTGCGGTTGGTGACGACCTGCGCGACCTGGAGGCCGCCTGGGCCGCCCGCGTGCCACCGATCCTGTTGCGCACCGGCAAGGGGCGTCTGACCGAACAGACGGTGATGGCGCAGGAGATTTCCACCTTCGCGGACCTGCTGGCATTCGCGCTCGCCGTGTCCTCCCGTGCCATCCCTCAAGCGAGAGCGCGTTCATGAACGTCCAGCAAGTGTTTACGGAACACGCTGCGGTGATGCAGCAGGCCGCCGACACGCTGCCGCCGAGCCTCGCGGAGGTAGCTGTGGCGTTGCACGCGTGCCTCGATGACCGGCACAAGATCCTGGCGTGCGGCAATGGCGGCAGCGCCGCCGCCGCACAGCACCTGGTCGCCGAACTGGTCTGCCGCTTCCGCGACGACCGCCGCGCGCTGGCGGCCATCGCGCTCAGTGCCGATACGATGACCCTCACCGCGATCGGGAACGACTACGGTTACGAACGCGTGTTCGCACGGCAAGTGGAAGCACTCGCGACGCCCGGCGACGTGCTGGTTGGGATCAGCACCAGCGGCAATTCGGCGAATGTCGTGGCAGCGGCGATGGCGATGCGTGCGATCGGCGGCAAGGTGGTCGCGCTCACTGGCGAAGACGGCGGTGATCTCGCCTCGCACGCAGACGTCGTGGTGCGAGCGCCTTCCCGTGTGGTCGCGCGGATCCAGGAAGTGCACGACGTCTGCATCCATGCCATCGCCGAGTCGCTCGAGGAAGGCGCACGCCGGGCAAACCACCCATGAGCGATCGCATTCGGGAGAGTGATCCGGACAAGTTGATCTCGTTGTTGGGCCGTGCCCGTGATCTCAACGTGTGGGTTGTGGGCGACATCATGCTCGACGAATACGCCATGGGCGAAGTCGAGCGGATTTCCCCGGAGGCCCCGGTGCCCGTACTTTGGGTTCGCGAGGTCGAGTACCGGCTCGGCGGCGCCGCCAACGTTGCCTGGCAAGTCGCGGCGCTCGGCGCGCACGCGAGCCTCGGCGGGCTGGTCGGCGAGGATGCCGAAGGCGCCCGGATCCTCGCCTTGTGTGAGCAAGCCGGCATCGACACGCGCGCGGTACGGAAACTCGATGACCGTCAAACTTCCCGCAAGCTCCGCGCGCTCGCCCGGCACCAGCAACTGGTGCGGCTGGATTGGGAACACGCGGCGCCTTGCCCGTCCGCTGCTGCACGCTGGATGACCGAACGCCTCGAGCGTGGCCCCGCCCCGGACGCGATCATCTTAAGTGATTACGCGAAAGGGGTGCTGACGCCCGAATTCCTTGGCGTGATCGCGGCAAGCGTGATACCGCATGGCGTCCGGATCGTGGTGGATCCCAAGCGGCCCGACTTCACTGCCTACCGCGGTGCCAGCGTCATCACTCCCAACCTGCGCGAACTGGAGATCGCGGCCGGGCGCGCCTTCGATCCGGCGGACACCGAATCCATCGCGACCGCCGCGCGCTCGCTTGCGCGCGAGGCGGGCATCGAAGCGCTGATCGTCACCCGTGGCGAGCGGGGCATGCTGGTGGTGCCGGCCCGCGAGCCCTGGATGGCGATACCCGCACGCGCGCGTGCGATCTTCGACACCACCGGCGCCGGCGACACCGTCGTGGCGCTGCTGGCAATCTTGCTGGCCTGTGGTGCAAGCCTCGGCGAAGCCGCGCATGTCGCGAATGTCGCCGCCGGCATCGTGGTTGGCAAAGTCGGCACGGACAGCGCAGTACCGGGCGAGATCGCCGAGGCCCTGCGCGGCGGGAACACGCACAAGATCCTGGATCGAGCCGAAGTCGTGGCAAGCGTCGGGCGCTGGCGCGCCGCCGGGAACCGGATCGTCTTCACCAATGGTTGCTTCGACCTGCTCCACGCGGGTCATTTGTCGTTGCTGCATCAGGCGGCCCGGTGCGGCGACAAGCTGGTGCTGGCGATCAACAGCGACACTTCCGTGCAGCGCCTCAAGGGCCAAGGCCGGCCGGTCGTGCCGCAACACGAACGCGCCGCCATGCTGGCCGCGCTGACGTGCGTTGACGCGGTCACGATCTTCGACGAAGACACACCCCTCGAAACCATACAGGCCGTTCGGCCGGACGTGCTGGTCAAGGGTCAGGATTACAGGATCGAACAAGTGGTCGGCCGTGACGTGGTGGATGCCGCCGGCGGCGAGATCGTGCTGGTGCCTCTGCTGCCCGAGCGCTCGACCACGGCACTGATCGAGCGGATCACCACCGGCGTCGCGAACGCAAGCGACAACCCGCGGATCGATCCGCAGGGCGGAGAGTGACGAGGCTTCCAGCGCGTGTCGCGGCGGAGGCTGGCTGGCTTTGGGGCCACCGCGGGTCAAGAATCGCACGGAGTGAACACGATCAACCTGTCAAATGACGCCTGGCTCGCGTTGGGCATAATCGGCCAGATAACCTTTGCTGCCCGCTTCGTGGTGCAGTGGATTTTCAGCGAGTACCGGCGGCAGAGCGTCATGCCGATGACGTTCTGGTACTTGAGCATTCTCGGCGCCGCCATGCTGCTGGCCTATTCCGTCCACCTGCGTGACCCGGTTTTCATCCTCGGTCAGGCGGGTGGCATGCTCATCTATGCGCGCAACATCCAGCTCCGTCGGCGCGAAGCGCGCGGCGTGGACAGCCAAAGGAACTTGCCGTGACGATGGACGCCCAAATGCTGTGGATCGCCGCGGGCGTGCTCGCGCAAGGCCTGTTCGGCGCGCGGTTCCTGGTGCAGTGGTTGCACAGCGAAGCGCACGGGCGGAGCCTCGTTCCGCGCGTGTTCTGGTATCTCAGCGTGGCCGGAGGCGTGATCCTGCTGGCCTACGCGATCCATCGGCGCGAACCGGTGTTCATTGGCGGGGAAGCGATGACGCTGCTGATTTTCCTGCGCAATCTGCAGATGGTATCGCGGCGGCGGCGTGGCTCTTGACCCCTGCGTGGTCGCAGCCCAGCGGCACGTCTCCGCCCGATGGATCCGCCGCGGCGGTCCGTGAGCCTTCGAGCGGTTTCACCGCCGCCAGCCACCGCAGCCACTCGCTCAACACGATCAGGGTCCAGATGCCCCGCGCGTGGTCGGCGGCGTGCGACTGGTGCTCGGCAAACAATCGAAGTGCCGCATCGGTGTGCAGGCCGGCGCCGGCCAGTGCATCGCCGGCGAGGTGCGCGTGCGCCCAGTCGCGCAAGGG
>JBOHYO010000036.1:0-2079 GCA_050737935.1 Rhodanobacteraceae bacterium | reverse complement strand
GGGCCATCACCAGTTCCACCGTGTCCAGCGAGTCCGCACCCAGATCGTCAACGAACGAAGCGTTTGGCGTGACGTCTTCTTCCTTGACCCCCAACTGATCGACCACGATCTTCTTGACGCGCTCTTCGATACTGCTCATGTGACAATGCCTCCCGGGACAAATACATTCGAGGTCGGGTCCGGCCCTTCCCCACTACCCCATGCGCGTCCGCCTGGATCCGCAGGGTACAAGTTCGAGTCGGACCACGACATTCGACGTGGAATTCCGCGACGGCCTTCCACGCTCCGGCCGCGGCACGAAAGACGCCATATTACCCGGTTCGGGCGATCAATAGAACCACGGCCCGTGGCCGTCAATCCACGTGCCGCCGTGCCCGGATTCGTGCTTGCGGGTCGCCCCGGCGATGCAGCCCGTGCAGGCAACGGGCGCACGCTGCTACCCTTCGCCCCAGCTCATCCACCATGCCCCACGGAACAAGCGGTGCGCCCAGCCCGGACTCGGAAACGCTCCTGCCGTGAGCCTTGATTGGCTGCATCCGCTGAGCTCGCCGGCAGTCCAGGCCGGCACCGTCGCCGCCATCGGGTTGCTGTTGCTCGCCCTGAGGCGCTACCGCACCGCCGTTCTCCTGGTGTTGCTGGCCGCAGGATGGACATGGTTGTGCGCCACCCCCGCGTTTGCAACGTGGCTGCACCAGGGCCTGCAAAACCGCTACCCGCCGCGGATGGCAGCGGACTATCCGGCGGCCCAGGCGATCGTCGTACTTGGCGGCTCCGACTTGCTTCGCCCCTCCCGGCACGGACGTGTGGACGCCGCGTCCGCACCACCCAGCCGGGTCGGCTTCGGACTGCGGCTGTACCGCGCAGGGCGCGCGCCCGTCGTGCTTCTCTCGGGCGGCGACGGCGCCGCACTGCGGATGGCGGCGGCCCTCCGCGGTCAAGGCGTCCCCGCGAGCGCGCTGAAGGCAGAAACGCGCAGCAGCAACACACATCAGAACGCACTGTTCTCCGCGGCGATCCTGCAAGGCAGACACAAGCAACGCATCCTGCTGGTGACCTCGCCGATGGACATGCCGCGCGCAGCCGCCAGCTTCGGGCGCGAGGGGCTCACGGTGATTCCGGCGCCCGTACCCTACGATCCGCGCTGGCTCGGGGAAACGCAGCACGATTGGTGGCCGCAACACCGCGCCCTGTATCTCACCAGCCGCTGCCTGCACGAAATCCTGGGACTGTGGGCTTACAAGCTGCTGGGCTGGGCGTGAGCCTTGCCAGCTTCACGCCATGTACATGCCGCCGTTCACATGCAGGGTTTCGCCGGTGATGTAGGCCGCGGCAGGCGATGCAAGGAAAGCCACCGCATGCGCAACGTCGGCCGGCGCGCCGAGGCGGCCTAGTGCGATGGAGGCTTCCAGCGCCTTGCGCTGATCCTCGCCCAGCGCGCGGGTCATGTCGGTGTCGATGAACCCGGGCGCGACGACGTTGACGGTGATGCCGCGCGAACCGATTTCGCGTGCCAATGATTTGGAAAACGCGATGATCCCGGCCTTGGCGGCGGCGTAATTGGTTTGCCCCGGATTGCCGGTGACGCCGACCACCGAGGCGATACTGATGATGCGCCCTTTGCGCGCCTTCATCATGCCGCGCAACACGGCCTTGGAGGTGCGATAGACCGAGCTGAGATCCGTGTCGAGGATCGCCTGCCAGTCCTCTTCTTTCATGCGCATCAGCAACTGATCGCGCGTGATGCCGGCATTGTTGACCAGAATCGAGATCGGTGCGAATTCGCCGGCCACCGTCTCGATAAGTTTTTCCACCGCCGCAGAGTCGGTGACATTGAGCATGCGCCCTGCTCCGCCATGCGACGCGAGGCGCTCGCCAATCGCGACCGCGCCGGCCTCGGTAGTCGCCGTGCCGATGACTTTTGCACCCTGCGCGGCAAGCAGATCGGCAATCGCGGCGCCGATGCCGCGGCTGGCGCCGGTGACGAGCGCGACTTCGCCCTGCAATCGTGTGGACATAGGAACTTCCAGCCGTTCAGAAAGAGCTTGAGGATTTACCACAAAGGGCACGAAGGACATGAAG
>JBOHYO010000035.1:0-3186 GCA_050737935.1 Rhodanobacteraceae bacterium | reverse complement strand
GTCGACGAGCATTGGCGCGACATGTTCGGCCTGAAACTCGGCGACCGCATGCGCTTCCAGGTCGGCGAGAAACAGATCGACGCAACCGTTTCCAGCGTCCGCGGAGTCAACTGGCGCTCGTTCCGGGTCAACTTCTTCCTGCTGCTCGACCCGGACCACGCCAGCAGCCTGCCGCACACCTGGGTCGCGAGCTTCCATCTGCCGCAGACCAACGCGGATCGCCTGGCGGCGGTGTCGCGCGCGTATCCCAACCTGAGCATGGTCGACATCGCCCAGTTGCTCGGTCGCATCCGCGGCATCATCGACCAGGTCGCGGGCGCGGTGCGCTGGGTGCTCGGCTTCAGTCTGCTGGCAGGCGCACTGGTGCTGGGCGCTGCGCTTGCCGCAAGCGCAGCGGAACGTCGCCATGAAGCAGCCCTCTTGCGCACGCTCGGCGCACGCCGCCGGCAGTTGCGGGTGACCGCCGCGTGCGAATTCGCGCTGCTCGGATTGATTTCCGCCGCGAGCGCGGTCGCCGTCGCTGCAGGTGCCGGCACCTGGCTCGCGCGCAGCGTGTTCCACATCCAGCAGTTCACACCGCCGTGGTGGCCACTGGTCGGTACCGGGCTGGCGGCAGTGGCTGCCGTGACGTTGCTGGGACTCGCGGGAACCTGGAGGGTGGCAACCACCCCGCCGCTGCGCCTGTTGCGCCGCGGATGACTCAAAAAAAACGGCACCAGTGACATGGATCACGGGTGCCGTTGCACTTCGAATGGCGCGCCCGGAGAGATTCGAACTCCCGACCACCAAGTTCGTAGCCTGGTACTCTATCCAGCTGAGCTACGGGCGCATTGAAGCGAAAGAGCCGTGAATTATCCGGGCCATCGCGACGTACGTCAATCATGGGGTGCCGGGGCGAGCGGCGCACGACGCCGGAATCAAGATCGCGAACACCGGAGGTGACGATGACGCGCATCAAGTACTTCTTGCTCGCCCCCCTGGCCGTGCTGCTGATGGGGCCCGCGGCATCCGGGCACACCGCTGATCGAGGCGTGGACGGATCGGAACCGGCGCCTGCGTCGCTCAAGTGGTGGGCGGGCACCGCCAAGACGCTCGCATCCCGCGGCGACATCGATTCGGTTTTCACTGCGGGCGTGATCCTGCAATCGGGGCTCGCCGGACCGGACGAACGCGAGCGCGGTCAGCAGTTTGTCAGGCAGGCCGCGCAACGCGACCCCGCCAGCGCCGACCTCGCGGCCATGGCCATGCTCGGTTGCACCGAACAAGACGGCTGCGACCCCGGCGCGTACGTCGAACGCTATCGGCACACAACGCCGCACGATGCCCGGGCATGGCTGCCGGCGCTCATCCGGGCCACGAAGAGGCGCGATGAAGCCGCAATCACCCGCACGCTGGCGCACATGGCGGCCGCACACCGATTCCGCGGATACTGGATCGAACTCATGGAGCGGTTCCACCGCGCCTTCTCGCATGTGTCACCACTACCCGGCGCCGGCGCCAACCCGGCGGCAGACCCTGATGGCGCACGCTGGTCAACCGCGCTGAACCTGGCGAGTGCGGTGGCCATTCCGGGCTATCAATCGCTGACCTTGGCGTGCAAACCCGACAACAGCGCCTTCCCGAGCCGCGAGAGTGATTGCCGCAGGATCGGCCAACTCCTTACCCACGGTGAAACCCTGGTGCAGAACAGGATCGGATCGCGGTTGCTGGAGTGGACGGCGCGGAACGCCGGCGAGCGCGACGCTGTACTTGCCATGCGGCACACGATGCGGTGGCAGAAGTCCGCGGCTGGCCGACTGGAAGGTGCCGCGGACTGGGCCGACGCCCTCCTCAAGTACCGCAGCGAATCACGGGCGATCGAAGCGCGGCTGGAACGCGCAGGCCTGCCGCTCGATCCGCCGAAGGACTGGTCGGAATGAACGAGACGCAGGATTGAGGACTTCGTGATGAATGGCGGAGAGAGAGGTATTCGAACCCTCGATCAGGCTTTTAACCCGATACTCCCTTAGCAGGGGAGCCCCTTCGGCCTCTCGGGCATCTCTCCGGATTTTGAATTCACAAAGCAAGTGTAACAACCGACGTCGACAGCAACTGGCCGACCGTTCGGGATATGTTCGCATCATCCCTGATGCTCACCCCTCGCGACGCTCGGGGCCGGCCCTTCGGCCGTCCGAATTCGTTCCAGACGAATTCGTCGAACCCTCGATCAGGCTTTTAACCCGATACTCCCTTGGCAGGGGAGCCCCTTCGGCCTCTCGGGCATCTCTCCGGATTGTCGATCAAATCAAGATCTGAAGCGGGCGGATTTGCGCAACGCATCACTACGGCCGGTTGCTGCAAACCGGCTGCCCAGAATAAATGCGAATCGCGCTTCGGTAAAGCCGGGACCGTCCGGAATCAATCCTGGGTCGCATCCTGTGCGTGGGGCTCTTCCTGTGCGTGAGGCTCTTCGGCCCCCGCGACGGCTCCCGCCCCATGCTCCTGCCTGATGCGTTGGTAGATCTCTTCGCGATGCACCGCAACATCCTTGGGCGCCGTGATGCCGATGCGTACCTGGTTGCCCTTGACGCCCAACACCGTGACGGTCACCTGGTCGCCGATCATCAGGGTCTCCCCCACGCGGCGGGTCAAAATCAACATGACTGAAACTCCATGTATTCGAATCCATTGGACCCGAAACCGCATTGCGCGTTCCCCTCCGGGCTGCGCGTGCGGCATGACAGGGCGATCGCGAACGGACGCGGCCGAGGCTTCGACGTTCAGGTTCCTCCATCTCCCGCACTAGACCGGTGCAGGGGCGATCGTTGCCCCGCGAGCATATAGGAACGAGTGTTATTCGCGCAATGAAACCACCGTGACTTCCGGCAGGGTTCGCCGCGCTACCCGATGTTCTTCAGCCAATCGGCCAGCCCGTCCAGCGCCCGATCCAGGTCCGGCGAATCCACCCCCCCGCCCTGCGCCATGTCGGGACGCCCGCCGCCCTTGCCGTCGATCTGCTTCGCGACATGCGCAACGACATCTCCGGCCTTGATCTTGCCGAGCGCCGCACCGTGAACGCCGCCGACCAGCGACACCTTGCCATCGTGCCCGGATGCGAGCAACACCACGCAATCGCCGAGCTTCTGCTTCAAGCCATCGACGGCTTCGCGCAAGGCTTTCGCGTCCATGCCGTCCACCCGTGCGGCG
>JBOHYO010000034.1:0-14492 GCA_050737935.1 Rhodanobacteraceae bacterium | reverse complement strand
GGGGAGGAGAACGTCGGCGCTGTCACGGAGCTTGTGGCATGAACCTTTGCGGCTTCGAAGTTGGCCTCGACAAACCGTTCTTCCTGATCGCCGGTCCGTGCGTGGTCGAGTCGGAACAATTGCAACTGGACACCGCGGGACGCCTGAGGGAAATCACCGGTCGCCTCGGGATCAATTTCATCTTCAAGTCGAGCTTCGACAAGGCCAATCGCACGTCGGCAAACAGCTTTCGCGGGCTTGGCATGGAAGAAGGTTTGCGCATCCTGTCCCAAGTAAAGAAGCAGATCGGCGTAGCGGTGCTGACCGACGTGCACGAATACACCCCATTCGATGAAGTGGCCGAAGTGGTGGACGTGTTGCAGACGCCTGCGTTCCTGTGCCGCCAGACGGACTTCATCCAGAGGGTCGCGCGCGTCGGCAAACCGGTCAACATCAAGAAAGGCCAGTTCCTGTCGCCTTGGGACATGCAGAACGTGGTCGAGAAGGCGCGCGCGGTCGGCAACGAGCAGATCCTGGTATGCGAGCGCGGCGCGAGCTTCGGTTACAACAATCTCGTCTCGGACATGCGTTCGCTGGCGGTGATGCGCGACACCGGCTGCCCGGTAGTGTTCGATGCCACCCACTCGGTGCAGTTGCCGGGCGGGCAGGGCACCTAGTCGGGCGGCCAGCGCGAATTCGTGCCGGTGCTGGCGCGTGCGGCCGTCGCGGTGGGCGTCGCCGGAGTGTTCATGGAAACCCATCCCGATCCCGACAAGGCGCTTTCCGACGGCCCGAACGCGTGGCCATTGGGGAAAATGGAAGCGTTGCTGGAAACGCTGACGCAACTCGATGATGTCGCAAAGAAATCTGCGCTGTTGTAGGAGCGCGCCGTGCGCGCGACCGTTGTTGCGATATCGCGGGTCGCGGCCATGGGCCGCTCCTACGTCGAACTCCATGAACCAATCCGGACGAACATGACCACGATAAAGACTATCCATGCCCGTGAAGTGCTGGATTCACGCGGCAATCCTACCCTCGAAGCCGAGGTCACCTTGGCGGATGGTGCGTTCGGCCGAGCGATCGTGCCGAGCGGCGCGTCCACCGGCACCCGCGAAGCCGTGGAACTGCGCGACGGCGACAAGGCGCGCTATCTCGGCAAGGGCGTGACAAAGGCGGTCGGCAATGTCAACGGTGAAATCGCGCAGGCGCTGTCGGGTTTTGATGCCGCGGATCAGCAGGGTGTTGATGACAAGCTGATCGCGCTGGACGGCACCCCGAACAAGTCGCGGCTCGGCGCCAACGCCACGCTCGGCGTGTCGCTGGCCGCGGCTCACGCCGTTGCGGCCTCGCGCAAGCAGCCGTTGTGGCAATACCTGGCAGGCGATCGCGCGCCGGTGCTGCCGGTGCCCATGATGAACGTGATCAACGGCGGCGTGCACGCGGACAATCCGCTGGACATGCAGGAATTCATGGTGATGCCAGCGGGGTTCGACCGGTTTTCCGACGCGCTGCGCGCAGGCGTCGAGTGCTTCCATGCCTTGAAGGCGCAGTTGAAGAAGCGTGGCATGAACACCGCAGTCGGCGACGAGGGCGGGTTCGCGCCGGCGCTGCGTTCGCACGAAGAAGCGATCGAAGTGATCCTGGAAGCCGTGACCGCGGCCGGTTACCAGCCGGGCAAGCAAATCTGGATCGCGCTCGATCCGGCTTCGTCGGAGTTTTTCGAGGACGGCATGTATGACCTCAAGGGCGAGAACCGCAAGCTCGACGCCGCCGGGATGGTGGAGCTCTACGCCGACTGGTGCGGCAAGTATCCGATCATCAGCATCGAGGATGGCCTTGCCGAAGGCGACCAGACCGGCTGGAAACGCATCACCGGAAAGCTCGGAGCGAAGATCCAGTTGGTGGGCGACGACAATTTCGTCACCAATCCGGCGATCTTCCGGAACGGCATCGCCGACGGCGTGGCCAACGCGATCCTGGTCAAGCTCAATCAGATCGGCACCTTGAGCGAAACGCGTGAAGTGATCGCCATGGCCGATGCCGCGAACTACGCGGCGGTGGTCTCGCATCGTTCCGGGGAAACCGAGGACACCACGATCGCCGATCTCGCGGTCGCGACCACGGCGACCCAGATCAAGACGGGTTCACTGTGCCGGTCGGACCGGATCGCCAAGTACAACCAGCTCTTGCGGATCGAGGAACAACTCGGCGCCGGCGCGAAGTATGCTGGCCGCGACGCATTCCCGAACCTGGCAGCGCTGCCCTGAACGCGTAGCCCGGATGGAGGCGCAAAGCGCCGCAATCCGGGGGAGGCTGCCGCGAAACCATTCCCGGATTCCGCTTTGCTCCGTCCGGGCTACGCTCCAGAGCCTGTCACGTACATGACGAAAGTGTCGATAGCATGCTGAAGTGGCTCGCGCTGGTTCTGATTGCGCTGCTGATCGGTTTGCAGGTCAAGCTGTGGGTCGGCGATGGCGGCATGCGCGATCTGCGCGCGATCCGCGCGCGCGTGTCCACGCAGCAGGCAGAGAATGCCAAGCTGAAGCAGCGCAATGAAGCGCTGGGCGCGGATGTCGAAGACCTGAAGCACGGGCAGGACGCCGTCGAGTCCCGGGCGCGCTCGCAACTGGGCCTCATCAAACCGGGCGAAGTGTTCTACCAGGTGGTCGTGACGCCGGCCGGCAGCAGTTCCGCCGCGCCGCCTCCGGCGACGACCGTCGCGCCCACCCCGGGCCACTGATCCGCGCCGTCCCTGACGGACGTATCGGCTAAACTGGTCTTCTGCGCGCGCCGCGCATGGTCTTGTTCCGGGGTCTCGATTGCATGCGGATGTTGCTGAGCAATGACGATGGCGTGGATGCGCCCGGCTTGGGCGTGCTCGCCGAGCGGCTTTCGGAGGTGGGCGAGGTGACGGTGGTGGCTCCGGACCGGGACCGGTCGGGTGCCAGCAATTCGCTTACTCTCGACCAGCCGGTGCGGGTCGTGCGGCTCGACGATCGCCGTTACCGCGTGGTCGGCACGCCGACCGACTGCGTGCACCTCGCGCTCAGCGGGCTGCTCGACGAGGAACCCGACATCGTCGTTTCCGGGATCAACAATTCCGCGAATCTCGGCGACGACGTGATCTATTCGGGTACGGTTTCCGCCGCGATGGAAGGCCGCTTTATCGGGTTGCCCGCGATCGCGGTATCACTCGCCGGCCTGGGCGAACATCACGACGGCAACGGCCACCACTTCGATGCGGCGGCACGCGCGGTACTGCTGCTGATGCGCCGCCTGCTGGTGGACCCGTTGCCTGCGGATACCATCCTCAACGTCAACGTGCCGGACTGCCCCTGGTCGGGCATCCGGGGATTCGAGGTGACCCGCCTGGGTCGGCGTCATCGTTCCGCGCCATGTGTTCCGCTCAAGGATCCGCGGGGACGCACGTTGTGGTGGATCGGGCGCGCCGGCGAAGCCGACGATGCCGGACCCGGCACCGACTTCGACGCCGTGCGCCGCGGTTTCGTTTCCGTGACGCCAATCCACGTCGATCTCACGCGTTTCCAGGCCCTGGAAAAGGTTTCGAGCTGGATCGGCGGACTGACCGCGCAAATGGAGGGGGAGCAGGCGGCATGAACATGTTGTTCGGAGCCGTCGCCCCATCCGCGGGCGGGCGTGGCATGACCTCGCAACGCGCGCGCGACCGGCTGGTTGCAACTCTTCGCGCGGAGGGCATCGCCGATCCGCGTGTCCTCGATGTGATCCGCACCACACCGCGGCACCTGTTCATCGACGAAGCGTTGGCTTCGCGCGCCTATGAAAATACCGCGCTGCCGATCGGGCTCGGTCAGACGATCTCGCAGCCGTGGGTCGTTGCGCGGATGACCGAATTGCTGATCGAGGGTGGGCTGCCCGATCGGGTACTGGAAGTCGGCACCGGCTCCGGTTACCAGGCGGCCGTGCTCTCGCAGCTCGTCGGCACCGTCTATACGGTGGAACGGATCGAGGAACTGCTGCGCAAGACGCGCCGGTTGTTCCGGGCGATGAAGCTCGCGAACATCCGCACGCGCCACGACGACGGCAATATCGGTTGGCAGTCCGAGGCTCCGTTCGATGCGATCGTGCTGACCGCAGCAGGCGAATCGGTGCCCCGGGCATTGTGCGAACAGCTTGCCGAGGGCGGCGTGCTGGTGGCGCCGCTGGGGCCGCCCGGCAGCCAGCGGTTGACGCGCTTCCGCCGCGAAGGCGAGGCATGGCCGCGCGAGGAGTTCGAGGCCGTGAGTTTCGTGCCGTTGTTGGGCGGCATCGGTTGATGGTTTCTTGCCACGCATACAGCTCCGTTCAAGGCGGCTGTTGTGAAAAGTCAGGCCACGGACGGCCGTTCTGGTGTCTGAGAAGCCATCAAGGCTGCGGCGACCAGTATCGCTTGGTATGCAGCGATCAGGGACGATCGCACCAATGAAACTGTTCCGCCCGCTCTACGAAAAGGCCCTCGAATGGGCAGCCAAGCCGCGTGCGGACGCGTGGCTGTGCGTGCTGAGTTTCTTCGAGGCTTTCATCTTCCCGATCGCCCCGGAAATCATGCTGGCGCCGATGACGCTGGCGCGGCCGAAGCGCTGGTGGTACTTCGCTTCGATCAGCCTCGCCGGTTCCCTGGTCGGTTCGATGATCGGCTATGAGCTCGGCCATTACGCCTTCCATTACCTGCAGCCGTTCCTCGCCGACATCGGCTGGTCGCAACACCTCGATGCAATGGTGCAGAAGTTCGGCGCAGCGGCGAAGCAGCATCCGTGGGAGGCGTTCGGGATGCTGGTCGCGGCAGGTTTCCTGCCGATCCCGATGAAGGTCGCGAGTTGGGCCTGCGGCATCGTCGGCATGCCGATCCTGCCGTTCCTCGCGGGCATCGCGATCGGCCGCGGCAAGCGCGTGTTCCTGGTGGCCGGCGTGATCCGCCTCGGCGGCGAGCGCGCCGAAAGGGCGCTGCACAAGCACATCGAGACCGCGGGCTGGGTGATCGTCGCGATCATCGTCGTGCTCGGGTTGTGGTTTTATCTTCGGTAGGGTGGGCTGATCCCGGACTTGTTCCGGGAGAAGCCCAACAGCCGAGGGGACGGGAACCGCGACGCCGTTGGGCTTCGCTGCGCTCAGCACCAACCTACAATAGCTCTCCGACGCCGCCTGCTTCGTTGAGGGGTTTCGCTGGCGCTCAGCGTCGACCTGTGCGGTTCGGTAGCTTGGGCTGATCCCGCACTTGTTGCGGGGAAGCCCAACAGCCTTCGCAGGCGAAGGGGAAGGTCGATCGGTTCTCCTTCCGCGCTATGCAGAATTCGAATTCGTGGAAATCGTTGGTGGCCGCAGTTGTCGCCGCGGCGTTTTTGGCCGGTTGCGCGACGACGCCGGCGCCGGTGGTCAACCATTCCTTCCGTCCGGGCGCGCCGGCATCGCCGACCGCGCCGGCGGCGCAGCCGGCGACGTCGAATGCAGCCGGAACGCAGACCTTCGGGCTCGGCCACGCCAATGGCACGGTCAGCGCGGCCGGCTACACGGTGGCGCCCGGCGACACGCTGTACAGCATCGCGTTCGCGCATGGCATGGATGTGCGCGCGCTGGCGGCGCAGAACAGCATCCCGCCGCCGTACGTGATCCGTCCCGGGCAGGTGCTGAAGCTGCAAGTCCCGCAGGCCGCGGGGACCACGGTCGCCGCAGGCAACATGGTCGCCGCGGGCAACACGGCCATCGCAACCTCGCCGGGCGTTGTCGGCGCGCCGGCCTCGCAGCAGGCGTCGCCCGTGTTCGGCCCGGTCACCACGCAATCCATGGCGACCAATGGCGTCGCGCCCGCCGAGTCCACGGCGTCCGCAACCACGGCGCCGGTGTTCGGCCCCGTTACCACGCAAAACCAGACCGTCGGCGGCGTCGCGCCTGCGCCGTCTGCGTCGGTCGCGGCGGTGGCGCCGTCAGCGGCGGCGAACATACCGCCTGTTCCCGCAGGGCCCGTCGTTGAAACGACACCCACACCGCCACCCGGCGCCACCCGCACCATCGCGGGGATCACGTGGCGGTGGCCGGCCAGCGGCAAGATCGTGGGTGGATTCAAGGCGGGCACCGGTGGCGATGGCGCGGGCGTCGACGTTGCCGGCAACGTCGGCGATCCGGTGCGCGCTGCGGCTGACGGCACGGTGGTGTACAGCGGCAATGGCCTGATCGGCTACGGCGAACTCGTCATCATCAAGCACAACGACACATACCTGTCGGCATATGGCCACAACAGCCGGCGGCTGGTGAAGGAAGGACAGCACGTCGATGCCGGGCAGGAGATCGCGTTGATGGGCGCGAGCGGCGCGCCGCGTGTCGAGCTGCACTTCGAGATCCGCAAGGACGGCAAGCCGGTGGATCCACTCGCGTTCCTGCCGGCGCGGTAAGCCCGCGCGGGTTGGGGTGAGTCCGGGCTTTGGCTGGGCAAACCCCAGCGCTGTCGCAGCGGCCGTAATGTTGCGGTTCGCAAAAGCAGCCCAACCCCAACCATGCTTCCTCCGGACTCCGGCCTACGGCCTACGCAACAATAAACGCCGCGACCACGTTGCGCCCCTCGCCGGCGAGGATGTCCCAGGTGCGCGCCGCGGCGGCGTTGTCCATCGCTTCGATCCCGACGCCCTGCTTGAGGAATGCGGCCAGCACTTCCTGCGAAGGGAATCGCTGGCGTGCGCCCGTGCCGAGCAGCACCACGTCCGGTTCGAGTGCAAGGATCGGTTCGACGTGCGCCGGCGTCATCCGGGCGACGTCGGTGACGGCCCAAACGTCGATGACCTGTCTGCGGGTCAGGATCAGGCTTCGGGTGAACGCACGGTCGGCAATCCTGACCGAGTGCGCATCGGCCTTGCGCACGAACAGGAAGTCATCGGGGCGTTCGAGGTTCAGTTCCACGATCACTCATTTTGGCAGGGCAATCCGCGGCTGCTCGTCGTTGCGCCGGTACAGCACCGCGATGTGGCCGATGGTCTGCACGGTCTCTGCGTGGCTGGATTCCTCCAGCTTCGCGAGTTCGTCCGCGCGGGTGACGCGGTCGCCGCCGCTCAGCCTGACCTTGATCAGTTCGTGGTCGGCGAGCGCCTGTTCCAATTCCTTCAGTACGCCGGGTGTGACGCCCTTGCCGCCCAGCAACACGACCGGTTTCAGCGGATGGGCGAGGCCGCGCAGGTAGCGGGTCTGCGATGCGGTGAGCATGTGTTCAGCGATGGGCGGCGGTTCGTAAAGCCTGACAGGGTATCATGGGGTCGTGTCGGAACCGGCGTGCGCAAACTCATGGCGAGGTCGAAAAGCAGCGCGCGCTGGTTGAAGGAGCATTTCGGCGACGAATACGTGAAGCGGGCCCAGGCAGAGGGCCTGCGCTCGCGTGCGGCCTTCAAGCTGGACGAATTGCTGGACCGCGACCGCCTGCTGAAACCCGGCATGGTGGTGGTGGACTTGGGGGCGGCGCCGGGCGGCTGGTCGCAATTGGTGCGCCAGCGGCTGGGCGAAAATGGCCGGATTTTTGCATTGGACATCCTGCCGATGCAGGGCATCGGTGGCGTCGAGTTCCTCGAGGGCGACTTCCGGGAACAGCGCGTCTTCGATGCCTTAATGGAGAGGCTGGCGGGCACCCCGGTCCACCTTGTCCTGTCGGACATGGCGCCCAATATCAGCGGTATCGAAGCGGCGGATCAGGCGCGCGCGATGGATCTGGCGGAACTGGCATTGGATTTCGCCGGCAAGTGTTTGAAACCCGGAGGGTCGTTTCTCGTGAAGTTGTTCCACGGCCGAGGCTTCGACGAATACGTGCGCGGCTTGCGCACAGGCTTCGCGCGGGTGACACTGCGCAAGCCCAAGGCCTCGCGCGCTCGCTCGCGCGAGGTGTATGCCTTGGCTACCGGCAGGAAGAGCTGAAAATGAATCACCTTGAGATCGATTCCCAGGCTGCCGTTCGCGAGAGAACCTTGCGTGCGCATGCTGACTCTCGGGCAGGAGGCGCGCGAGGATGAAGCCCCCGATGAATGACCTGACCAAGAACATCCTGTTGTGGCTGGTGGTCGCGGTGATCGTGGTGCTGGTCTACCAGAGCCTCAGTCCGCGCATGTCCGGCGGCGAGCAACAGATGTCCTATTCCGAATTCGTGCAGCAGGTGAAGAACGACAACGTCGCTTCGATCACCATCAGCGCGGAAATGCCGCCGGTGATCACCGGCAAGCTCAAGGATGGCAATGAGCTGCACACGGTGCTGCCGGCGGTTGGCGACAACAGCTTGTTGCCGCTGCTCGAATCGCACCGGGTCAAGACCACCCAGAAGCCGGGCGACAACGGTTTCTCGCTGATGCGGCTGATCATCGAATGGCTGCCGTTCATCGTGGTGTTCGGGTTGCTGTTCTACATCTTCCGCCAGATGCAGTCAGGTTCGGGCGGGCGCGGCGCCATGAGCTTCGGGCGGTCGCGCGCCAAGCTGCAGGGCGAGGACCAGATCAAGGTCACCTTCAATGACGTGGCCGGTTGCGAGGAAGCCAAGGAGGAAGTCTCCGAACTGGTCGATTTCCTGCGCGATCCGTCGAAGTTCACCAAGCTGGGCGGCAAGATTCCTCGCGGCGTGCTGATGGTGGGTTCGCCCGGCACCGGCAAGACGCTGCTGGCCAAGGCCATCGCGGGTGAGGCCAAGGTGCCGTTCTTCTCGATTTCGGGTTCCGACTTCGTCGAGATGTTCGTCGGCGTCGGCGCCGCGCGCGTGCGCGACATGTTCGAGCAGGCCAAGAAACACGCGCCGTGCATCATCTTCATCGACGAGATCGACGCGGTCGGGCGCCATCGCGGCGCCGGCCTCGGCGGCGGCCACGACGAGCGCGAGCAGACCTTGAACCAGTTGCTGGTCGAGATGGACGGCTTCGAGGGCAGCGAGGGCGTGATCGTGATCGCTGCGACCAACCGTCCGGACGTGCTCGACCCGGCGCTGCTGCGTCCGGGCCGTTTCGATCGCCAGGTCGTGGTGCCGCTGCCGGACCTGAAGGGCCGCGAGCAGATCCTCAAGGTGCACATGCGCAAGGTGCCGATCGGCGCGGACGTCGATCCGCTCACGATCGCGCGCGGCACGCCTGGTTTCTCGGGCGCCGATCTTGCGAACCTTGTCAACGAGGCGGCGTTGTTCGCCGCGCGCGAGAACGCCCGCGACGTGCGCATGGACTTCTTCGAGCGCGCCAAGGACAAGATCATGATGGGCGCCGAACGGCGTTCGATGATCATGAGCGAGGAGGAGAAGAAGCTCACCGCGTACCACGAATCCGGCCACGCGATCGTCGGTTTGTCGGTCCCCGACCACGACCCGGTCCACAAGGTCACCATCATTCCGCGTGGGCGTGCGCTCGGCGTCACGATGTTCCTGCCCGAGCAGGACCGCTACAGCCACAGCAAGCTGTCGCTGGAAAGCAAGCTGGCGAGCCTGTTTGGCGGCCGCGTCGCCGAGGAATTGATCTTCGGCAGCGAGAAGGTCACCACCGGCGCGTCGAACGATATCCAGCGCGCGACGCAACTCGCCCGCGACATGGTCACCAAGTATGGCCTGTCCACCGAACTCGGACCGATGACCTATGCCGAGGACGAAGAAGAGGTATTCCTCGGCCGCTCGGTGAGCCAGCACAAGAGCGTCTCCGACGAAACGTCGCGCAAGATCGACATTGCGGTGCGCGAGGTCATCGACGGTGCCTACAACCGCGCGCGCCAGGTCCTCACCGGCGACATCACCAAGCTCCACGCGATGGCCGCCGCGCTGCTGCAGTATGAGACCATCGACAGGGAGCAGATCGCGGCAATCATGGAAGGCCGCGAGCCCGGACCGCCCAAGGACTGGCGTCCGCGCGATGACAATTCAGGCACGGGCGGCGGCAAGCCCGCACCGGTCGGCGGGATCGCGCCGGTAGCGCCGTCGAGCCATCCTGCCGGACAGCACTGACGCCTTCCTGCAACGATACGTGAAAGGCCGCCTGCGGGCGGTCTTTCATTTCGTGCTTCCGATGACCAGGCAACATGACGACACGGTCCAGTCGGAGTGGGGCAGCGTGTCGGCCGCGAAGCGGGCGCAGGGTTTGCGGTATGGAGAATGACCGCGTGAGAAATTCTGGTTCGCATCGGACCGAAAACACAACGGGTTGCTGAGCGCGGGTGGGGCGAAGGCGGCACGGTGTGCCTGTACCATTCACCGGACCGATACGCGTACGACGGGCGCGGCCCGCGGGAAAGTCATGCGATGCCCGGATCGCTGAGACAAGCCTTGGAGGAATTCCGCCGCCGCCGCGTGTTCCGGATAGCGGCCGCCTACGTGGTGGCGGGCTGGTTGCTGATCCAGCTCGGAAGCGCGACCTTCGAACCCATGGGTCTGCCCCCGTGGACGATGCGTTTGTTGCTGGTGTTGCTGGTCCTTGGTTTCGTGCTGGCCTGCTTGCTCGCCTGGGTATACGACATCGGTGCGCACGGCATCGAGAGGACGCCGTCGGCAACGGTGACACGATCCGTTACGGACGACGGACATGCCGCTGCGCCAGATGCATCGGTCGCTGTGTTGCCGTTTGCGGACCTCAGCGAGGCCCATGACCAGGGCTATTTCTGCGACGGCCTGGCCGAGGAGATTCTCAACGCGCTTGCGTCGATCAAGGACCTGCGCGTGGCTTCGCGCACCTCGTCGTTCCGCTTCCGGGACGGGGGCGCGGATGCGCGCGAGATCGGGCATGTCCTGAACGTGGCCGCGATCATGGAGGGCAGCGTGCGCAAGGCCGGCGACCGCGTGCGCGTGCTCGCGCAATTGATCGACGCCGGCAATGGTTATCACCTGTGGTCGGAGAACTTCGACCGCAAGCTCGAGGACATCTTCGCGATCCAGGAGGAGATTGCGCGCAACGTCGCGCGCGCGTTGCGGGTCTCGCTGAAGGGAGCCGCGAAACTCGAGCCGGGTTGCACCTGCAATGCGCCGCGCGACATGCGCGCCTACGAGTTTTACCTGCGCGGGCGGCAAATGCAGTCCTTGAAAAGCAGCGACAACTGGACCAAGGCGCCGGCAATGTTCCGCCGCGCCGTCGAGCTGGATCCCGATTACGCGCATGCCCATGCCGGCTTGGCCGATTCGCTCGCGCAACTCCTGATCTGGCGGATCATCCAGCCAGAACGGGTGCTGGATGAAGCGGTGGAGTCGGCCAAGCGAGCGCTCGAACTGGCGCCGAATCTCGCCGAAGCCCATGTTGCGCGCGCCAATACGTTGTCACTGGCCGGGGACAACCAAGGTGCGGTCGCCGCGTTCGGGCGCGCCATCGAACTCGATCCCGAACTATATGAGGCCCATTATTATTTCGGCCGACATTGCTACGCGCGGGGCGAGTACGCCATCGCGATCGAGGAGTTCGAAGCCGCGCATCGGGTGCGTCCCGACGAATTCCAGGCGCTTTCGCTTGCTTCCAATGCGGCGGATTCCCTGGGCGACAAGCCGCGTGGCGATGCGCTGACACGACTTGCGCTGCCATCTGCGCTGGCCGAGATCGCAAGCGATCCGGAAAACGGCCGGGCGCTCTATCTCGCCGCCGGCATGCAGGTGCGTCTCGGTGACATCGAAGGCGGGCGTCGCAATGTCGACGCGGCGTTGCGTTTGCAGCCGGATGATTTCGGTACGCTCTACAACGCGGCGTGTACCTACGCGCACATCGGCGACAATGAGCGCGCATTCGCTCTCCTCGAACGTGCGGTGTCCGTGGGACACGGATTCCGCGACTGGATCGAGCGCGATTCGGATCTGGACAGCCTGCGCGGCTTGCCGCGCTATCGCGAGATCATGGCACGCCTTGAAGACTCCGGGGATTGAAGCAACGACATGTTCGACACGACGCCCACCCTCGATTGCAACGGCCGCGCGCTGAAGCTCGACCAGCCCCGCATTTGCGGCATTCTCAATCTCACCGACGATTCGTTTTCGGGCGACGGTCTTGCGGGCGATCTCGATGCCGCCGTCGCGCAGGGCGTTGCGATGGTGGAGCAGGGCGCCGACATGCTGGACGTCGGTGCCGAGTCCACGCGCCCCGGAGCGGAGCCGGTCTCGGACGCAGATGAGCGCGCGCGCGTGGCGCCGGTGGTCGAGGCACTGGCAAAACGACTGGAGGTGCCGATTTCCATCGATACCTCCAAGCCGGAAGTGATGCGCGCCGCGGTCGGCGCGGGTGCGGGGTTCATCAACGACGTATTTGCACTGCGCTGCGAAGGCGCGCTGGATGCGGCGGCGGACCTGAAGGTGCCGGTGTGCATGATGCACATGCAGAACGAGCCGCGCACGATGCAGCAGGAGCCGCAGTACGACGATGTGGTCGGCGAGGTGCACCGGTTCCTTGCCGAGCGGGTGTTCGCGTGCGAAATGGCGGGCATCGACAAGCGCCGGGTGCTGGTCGATCCCGGTTTCGGCTTCGGCAAGGCGCTGGAGCACAATCTCGCGCTGCTGCGGGCGCTGGACCGTTTCCGCGATCTCGCCGCCGGAGTGTTCGTGGGACTCTCGCGCAAGGCGATGATCGGCAGGTTGACCGGCCGTGAGAACGGTGCCGCGCGCGCGGCGGGCTCGGCCGCCGCGGCGTTGGTAGCGGTTCAGCGCGGCGCCATGATCGTGAGGGTGCACGATGTCGCCGCGACCCGCGACGCGCTGGCGGTGTGGCAGGCGGTGCACGCAGGCGATGCTCCAGTCAAAAAGGTCGAGAGGCCGTTCGGCTCGCAGCGGTTCGGCGACGACTGACTGCGCGAGTTGTCGGCAGCCTTGTCCGTCATTCCGGAAGTCCGCGTGCGCGGGCGCGATCCGGAATCCATTTTTGGCTTTCCCGGCGCGACACGATCAAAATGGGTTCCGGGTTCCGACCCTTCGGACAGGCCCCGGAATGACGACAGGTTATTATTTCGTCACCACCTCTCTTCGCCGAACCCAATGCCCGAGTCCCGAGTCGCCAGTCCCGAGCCCCGCAAATACTTCGGCACCGACGGCGTCCGCGGCCGCGTAGGCGAATGGCCGATCACCGCGGAATTCATGCTGAAGCTGGGGCGCGCCGCGGGCGTGGTGCTGGGCAATGGCAAGCGTCCGCTGGTATTGATCGGCAAGGACACGCGGGTTTCGGGCTACATGTTCGAGGCCGCGCTGGAATCGGGGCTGGTGGCGGCGGGCGCGAACGTCGGGCTACTCGGTCCATTGCCCACGCCAGCCGTCGCGCAACTGACCCGTGAACTGGGCGCGAGCGCCGGCATCGTGATCAGCGCCTCGCACAATCCGTATCAGGACAACGGCGTCAAGTTCTTCTCCGCGACTGGAGAGAAGCTCGACGACGGCGTGGAGTCGGAGATCGAGCGCGAGATCGACGCGCCTTTCGTGACGGTGGAGCCGGAGACCCTCGGCAAGGCGCGCCGGATCGATGATGCGGTGGAGCGTTACGCTCGTTTCTGCCTCGGCACGCTGCGCACGCCGCCGGACCTGTCGGGACTGCACATCGTGCTGGATTGCGCGCACGGCGCGACCTACACCGTTGCGCCCAAGGTATTTGAATCGCTGGGCGCGAGGGTCACGCGCATCGGCTGCGAGCCGGATGGCTTCAACATCAATCGGGAGGTCGGTTCGACACATCCCGTGGCGTTGCGCGGGGCCGTGATCGAGCAGGGCGCGGACCTCGGCATCGCGTTCGATGGCGATGGCGATCGCGTGCAGATGATCGACCGCAACGGCGAACTCGCCGACGGCGACGACCTGTTGTACGTGCTGGCACGCGATTGGCTGGCCGACGGCCGGCTGCGCGGGCCGGTGGTGGGCACCCTGATGAGCAACTATGGGCTGGAACGCGCGCTGACCGGCGCCGGCGTGAAGTTCCTGCGTGCCAACGTGGGCGACCGCTACGTCCTGCAGCAGTTGAAGCAGCACCACGGGGTTCTCGGCGGGGAAACATCCGGGCACATCCTTTGCCTCGATCGTGCCAGCACCGGCGACGGCATCGTCTCGGCGCTGGCGGTGCTCGATGCGCTGAAGCGCAGTGGCCTGGATCTTGCGGAGGCCCGGGCGAACTTGAAGAAGTTGCCGCAGATCACCCGCAACGTTCGTGTGAGCGGTGGACGACAACTGGTGGCGATGCCCGCCGTCCAGCATGCGCTGGAGGAAGTGCAGGGCGTCCTGCACGGACGCGGACGCGTGGTATTGCGCCCGTCGGGAACCGAGCCACTGGTCAGGGTGACCATCGAAGGCGAGGACGCCGACGAAGTGCAGACGCTTGCCGCACGGCTGGCCGACGCAGTCGTCTGCGCTGCGAAGAGGTGAAGAATCGTCGCAACGGCATTTACCGCGGATCTACACGGATTTGATCCTGAATCCGTGACCATCCGGGGGCGGTGCTGGTCGCAGGAGCGGCCCATGGCCGCGACAGAAGTCCGCACATCGGTCGCGGGCACGGTCCGCTCCTGCAAGAAGCGCTGCGCGGGCATACCCCATCTGGGTCGTGGCAGTCGTAGGAGCGGCCCATGGC
>JBOHYO010000033.1:0-3588 GCA_050737935.1 Rhodanobacteraceae bacterium | reverse complement strand
AACACCCTGCCCGCAGCGTTGCAAGCGCAGATCGACAAGGTCGCCAACGACGCGCTGAAAAGCAGCGGCGTGCCCAGCGCCTCGGTCGCGGTGGTTCGCGACGGCAAGCTCGCCTATGTCCACGCCTACGGCAATGCGCGGCTGGATCCGAAGACGCCCGCCACGCCCGCGATGCGCTACAGCATCGGTTCGATCAGCAAGCAGTTCACCGCCGCGGCGATCCTGATGCTGCAGCGGCAAGGCAAACTCAGCCTCGATGACAAGGTCGCGAAATATTTCCCCGAGCTCACCGACGCCGACCAGATCACGATCCGGCAGATCCTGTCGCACACCTCCGGCTACCAGGACTATTGGCCGCAGGATTACCTGATGCCGCCGATGAAGCTGCCGACCACCCCGGTCGCGATCATGGACAAGTGGGCGAAGAAGCCGCTGGATTTCGCGCCGGGCTCGCAGTGGCAGTACAGCAACACCAACTTCGTGATCGCGGGCTCGATCGTCAGGAAGCTGACCGCCCAGACGCCGTTCGAGTTCCTGCAGCAACACGTGTTCGCGCCGCTCGGGATCACCGACGAATACAACACCAACCTGCACGCGCTGCCGGCCACCGACGCGCGCGGTTACTCGCGCTTTGCATTGGGGCCGTTGCGTCCCTCCGAGAAGGAGGGCGTGAACTGGATGTTTGGCGCCGGCGAGCTGGCGATGACTGCGGGCGACCTCGCGAAATGGGACATCGCGATGATCGACCAGACGCTGCTGCAACCGGCCTCGTGGAGGGCGATGCAGACCGATGTCGTGTTGAACGACGGCTTGGCCGCCGGCTACGGCCTCGGCGTGTTCGTCGGCCGCATGGACGGCCACCGGATGATTTCTCACGACGGTGAAGTCATGGGCTTCACCGCCGGCAACTATGTGTTCCCCGACGACCACGTGGCCGCGGTCGTGCAGACCAACCAGGACGCGGTCGGCACCTTCCGGACCATCGGCATGGGTATCGCCAAGGCGCTGTTCGGCGTCCGGGACGCGGCGGCCAACAAGGCGCTGGAGCAGGCCAAGACGATTTTCGCGGACCTGCAGCGCGGCAAGATCGACCGCAGCCTGTTCACCGCCGATGCGAACAGCTATTTCGACGCGACCGGCCTGCACGACTACCAGAGCAGCCTCGCGCCGCTGGGCAAACCCGATTCGTTCACGATCCGCAGCGCGCACAAGCGCGGCGGCATGCAGATGCGCGGTTACACGGCGACGTTCGGCAAGAAGAAGCTCGGAATCACCACCTATTTGCTGCCGGACGGCAAGATCGAGCAATACATCGTTGCGCCAGAAAGCTAGTGCGATCGTCCCTGATCGCGGCGTTGTGCTGCCATTCGTGAATGCTCATCGATAATTAGTCGTGGACTCCAGAACGGCCATCCATGGCCTGACTTTTCACAAAAGCCGCTTTGAGCGATCTACCCGGATGGATCCGCCATGAACCGCAAGGACCAGACACTCCCCGCAGCGCCGCTCGGCCGCCAAGTCGAATACCCAGCCGCGGTCGATCCGTCCCTGCTGTTCCCGATCGCCCGTGCCGAGGCCCGCACGCCGTTCGGCATCGACGCCGAGGCGCCGCCTTTCACGGGCGCCGACATCTGGAACGCGTGGGAGTTTTCGTGGCTGGACGAGCGCGGCAAGCCGTGCGTTGCCGTGGTCGAACTCCGTGTGCCTTGCGATTCGCCGAACCTGGTCGAGTCCAAGTCGGTGAAGCTGTACCTCGGCGGCTACGCGATGACTCGCTTCGGCCACCCGCAGGATGTACGCGCGCGAATCAGTGACGACGTTTCCGCGAAAGTCGGCGCGGCCGTCGAGGTCGCGCTGCTCGAATCCGGCGCCTTCGAACGGCTTGCTGTCGCGGACTTCGCCGGAGAATCGCTGGACGACCAGCAGATCGACGTCTCCGAATACGGACCGCCGCAGGCCGCGCACCTGCGCATCCGCAACGGCGCGCGTGCCGTGGAGGAAGCGCTGGTGACGCGCCTGTTCCGTTCGGTGTGCCCGGTCACCGGCCAACCCGACTGGGCCAGCGTGCAGGTCCGCTACCGCGGCATTCCGATCGAGCGTGCCGGTTTGCTGCGCTACCTCGTGTCCTACCGTGGACACGCGGACTTCCACGAGGCATGCGTCGAACGCATCTTCCGCGACATCCAGCAGCAGTGCCGGCCGCTCTCGATGCTGGTGTACGCGCGCTTCCTGCGCCGCGGCGGGATCGACATCAACCCGTGGCGCGCCACGCCGGGCTTCGCGTCGATGCTCCCGAACCTGCGCGACGCACGGCAATAGGGCGGACACCGTCCGCCGCGCTTGTTCGGACGAAACGCCGCACCACGATCGGACGGCCCGAGTTGCCCCCTCTCCCCCAACGGCTTCATCGTTGGGGGAGAGGGTTGGGGTGAGGGGGCAAAGCCATGCAGGAGCCCGAAGGCCGAGCGCGAAGCGGTGATGCAAAGCGCCGGTGGATGCGCCCGCGGCGACAACTCCGTCCCGTTTTGCACCCGCGTTTCCACACGCCCGCTGTGATTCTCCGCCACCGACGAGTATCCTCGAAGGTCGCACGCCGCGTTCCCACCGGAGGCCGTCATGCAACACGCATTCGATTACCTGATCGTCGGCGCCGGCATGGCCGGTGAAGCCGCGGCGCAGGCGCTGCGCGAAGCCGATGCCGACGCGACCATCGGCATGCTGGGCGACGAATCGCATCCGCCCTACGACCGCCCGCCGCTCACCAAGAAGCTCTGGAAGGACGGCAAGGAAGAAGACATCTGGCGGCCCATCGACAAGGCACGGGCGGCCGTCACGTTGCAACGCCAGGCGATCCGGATCGATCGCGCCACGCACGTCGTGCATGACGACAAGGGCGACACCTGGCAATACCGCAAGCTCCTGCTCGCGACCGGCGGCACTCCGCGCAAATTGCCGTCCGGTGGCGACGGCTTCATCTATTACCGCACCTTCGACGACTACAAACGGCTGCGCCAGGCGGTGAAGCCGGGCGCGCGCATCGCGGTAGTCGGCGGTGGCTTCATCGGCAGCGAACTCGCGGCCGCGATGGCCATGAACGATTGCAAGGTGACCATGTTGTTCCCGGACGATGCAATCGGGTCCCGCGTATATCCGGAATCGCTCGCCGACGCGGTGACCGCGTACTACCGCGAGAAGGGCGTGGACGTGCGCGCCGGGATCACGGTCGAGGGCGGCAAGCCGAACGGCAGCGGCATGGAGCTCACATTGTCCGACGGCAGCACGCTCGGCGCCGACGCCGTGGTCGCGGGCCTCGGCATCACCCCGAACGTGGACCTGGCGCGCGACGCCGGACTCGAAATCGACAACGGCGTCGTCGTCGACGACCATCTGCGCAGTTCGGACCCCGACATCTTCGCCGCCGGCGACATCGCGTCGTTTCCGGCGCCCGCGCTCGGCAGGCGTCTGCGCGTCGAGCACGAAAACGCCGCAATCAGCATGGGCACCCGCGCCGGCAAGTGCATGGCCGGGCAGGATGCTCCCTACGACGAACTGCCATTCTTCTATTCGGACCTCTTCGACCTCGGCTAC
>JBOHYO010000032.1:0-5050 GCA_050737935.1 Rhodanobacteraceae bacterium | reverse complement strand
AGGCACGTGCCCAAACCGGACCGCGACGATGCAGCAAACGGTTGACGTTGCGCGCGCTGGCCGATTTCAAGCGGTTGACCACCGTGGCGAGCGTGTCTCCATCGCCCAGCCTGATCAACCAATGTGTGTGGTCGGGCATCAGAACCCATGCCAGCATGCACGCATCACCGAGCAGCTGCCCATTTTCAAAGCACCGCGCCGCCGCGCAGCCCGCTGCGAAATCCGCGAAAACCGGATCGCGGCCGCGAGTAACCGTCGTGACCAGGTAGATGCGTCCGGGCAAGGGGACCCGTCCCTTCCGCAGTACCCGACTGCCCGGATGACGATGATCCAGCAAGGCAGCGACCGATCCAGCCATCTTGGTCGCGGGCATGGCCCGCTCCTACCAGCAATGTCCGGCTTACTGTAGGAGCGGGCCATGTCCGCGACGAGACGGGAAAGGCACCGGCCATTGTCGGCTCATATGCCTACCGGTTGTAGGAGCGCACCGGCACATTGGTCGCGGCCATGGGCCGCTCCTACACATGCTCTGCGCTGAGCGCTCAGCGCGTGGCGCTCGTCCACTCGGCGTTGTAGCACTTCCACTCGCCGCCCTCGAGACGCCACGCGGTGGTCATTGCGTAGACCGATGACCGATCGGGCAGCAGGTCGCCCTGCTTGCGGCCGGTCAGCACGAGGTTGAAGCGCGCGACCATCCGATCGGCCTTCTGCTCGAACGTGATCGGACCGATCAATATGCCGGTTTTGTCCTGGCGCAGGGCGCGCACCGCCAGCAGGCGTCGCAAGCCGCGCTGGTCAAGATCCCCTTCGCTGGCGGTGAAGTCCCCGCTGACGACGTCGAGCACGCCGGAGGCGTCGTTGGCACGCGCCGCGGCCGCGGCCGCTTCGATGGCGTCGTGGATCTGCTGCTCGGCCGGTGCGCGATGGCAGGAAGCGAGCATTCCCAGCGCCAGCATCAGGCAGGCCATGCATGCCGCCCGAATGACCACCGCGGGCTGCGCCTGTCCCGCTTTCACGGTTGCAATCACGCAAGATTCCTCTTGTTGACGATTGCCGCAATGCAGCTTGCCGCTTGGGTGCTTATCGTGTCCAATGAAGGCAATTCATGCAAGCGGCAGCACAGGAGGGAACAAGCATGGCCGATCCACGTCCCTGGCTGGCGAACTATCCGCCCGGCGTACCCGCCGAGATCGACGCCTCCGTGTATGCCTCGATCGTCGCCATGTTCGCGGAAGCCTGCGCGCGCCATCCCCAACGCCCGGCGTATTCGAGCTTCGGCAAGTCGCTGACCTACGCCGAACTGGATCGGGCGAGCGAGCGGTTCGCGGCGTTCGTGGCCGGCGAGTGGAAGCTCGGCAAGGGCGACCGCCTCGCGATCATGCTTCCCAATACGCTGCAATACCCGATTGCGCTGTTCGGCGCGCTGCGCGCCGGGCTGACGGTGGTCAACGTCAATCCGCTGTATACCGCGCGCGAACTCGAGCACCAGCTCGCCGATTCCGGGGCCACCGCCATCCTGGTGCTGGAGAATTTCGCCGCAACGCTCGCCAAGGCGATCGGCCAAACGCAGGTCGAGCACGTGATCGTCACCGCGCTGGGTGACCAGCTCGGCTTTCCCAAGGGGCCGCTGGTCAGCTTCGCGGTCAGGCACGTCAAGAAAATGGTCCCGCGCTGGTCGCTGCCAGGCCACGTGCGCTTCAACGACGTGCTCGCCAAGGGCGCGCGGATGCCGGCGCTGAAGGTCGCGCTCGGCCACGACGATCTGGCGTTCCTGCAATACACCGGCGGCACCACGGGCGTCGCCAAGGGTGCGATGCTGACCCACGGCAACATGATCGCAAACACGCTGCAACTTGCGATCTGGGTGGGCGACCTGTTCATCCCGGGCGAGGAACAGATCATCACCGCGCTGCCGCTGTACCACATCTTTTCGCTGACGGTGAACGCGCTGTTCATGACGTATGTCGGCGGCGAAAACGTGCTCATCACCAATCCACGCGACATCCCCGCGTTCATCAAGACCTTGAAGCAGAGCCGCTGGAGTGCGATCACCGGGGTCAATACGCTGTTCAATGCGCTACTCCACCACCCGGAGTTCGCTTCGATCGATTTTTCGCGGGTGAAGTTTTCGCTTGCCGGCGGCATGGCCGTGCAACGCGCGGTGGCCGAGCGCTGGAAAAAGACAACGGGCATCCCGTTGATCGAAGGCTACGGGCTCACGGAGACTTCGCCGGTGGTCACCGCCAATCCGCTGGATCTCAAGGACTACACGGGCTCCATCGGCATGCCGCTGCCTTCCACCGATGTCGTCCTGCGCGGCGACGACGATCGCGACATGCCCGTCGGCGAACCTGGCGAACTCTGCGTTCGCGGGCCGCAGGTCATGAAGGGCTACTGGAACCGCCCAGAGGAAACGGCCAAGGTGATGGACGTCGATGGCTGGTTGCGCACCGGCGACATCGCACGGATGGACGAAGACGGTTTGTTCTACATCGTCGATCGCAAGAAGGACATGATCCTGGTGTCGGGCTTCAACGTCTATCCGAACGAGATCGAAGATGTGGTCGCGCGCCATCCTGGCGTGCTGGAAGTCGCCGCGATCGGCGTGCCGGACGAACATTCGGGCGAAGTCGTCAAGCTGTTCGTGGTCAAGAAGGACCCCTCGCTCACCGAAGCGGCGCTGAAGCAGTACTGCCAAGACGAGCTGACCGGCTACAAGCGGCCCAAATACATCGAATTCCGTGACGAACTGCCCAAGAGCAACGTCGGCAAGATCTTGAGGCGGGAGCTGCGGGACGAGGAAGGCGCGCGCGACGCGAAAGCGGCGAACGAACGATAAAATGCGAGCACAGTGGACACTGCAGCGGCTCCGCCCGCGGCATACGGTTATTCCCCGGTGCCTTCGAGTGCCGTGATGGCGCGATCGAGCGAAGCCCGCGCGGACCTCAGTTCATCGAGCACGGACGCGCCGCCAGGTGGTGGTGGCGGTGGTGGCGGTGGTGGCGGTGACGGCGGCGCCCTTGAGAACGCGGCCGGCGTGTCGGCATCGGGAACGCCAAGACCGGTGCAGGGATCCCATCCCGGTCCCGCCTCGTACGCGCCATTGTTGCCTTGCGTGACGTCGCGTGTATGGGGTGCCGCCTTCGCCGGCAGCACGCCCGCGTACAGGCCGGTTTGCGCCAACCCGATCGACCCACCCGACAGCTGCGCGATGCGCGCGATCAGCCCCGCCCACAACGGCGCGACCGCGCTGGTGCCCCCGATCACCAACTGTTGTCCATCCACCAGAACCTGATAGCCGGTCTGCGGGTCGGCGACGCCGGCGATGTCCGGCACGCCGCGTCCGCTGCCCCCGTCCACCCGTTTCGGCACGCCGACATTTTGTTGCCAGCTCGGCAAAGCAAACGCATCACTGATGCCGCCGCCCGTGGCCCCACCTTGGCCGCCATCGTTCCACACGGTCTCCGAATCCACCTTTCCGGCCGCCGTGATCCTGAGCGACGTCCCGCCGCAACCAAGCACGTGCGGACTCGAGGCCGGAAAATCGACATGCGGTGACGTACCTTCATTATCGCTGCTGCCACTGTCGCCGGCCGCCGCGGTGACGGTAACCCCCATCGCTGCGGCGTCGGCGAAGGCCTCATCCATCGCCGTGCGCGCCTGTGCGGTCCATTGATCTTCGCTCTGACCCCAGCTGATGCTCATCGCAACCGGTGCAGGGCTTGCATGCGCAGCGGCGCTGACCGCGTCGAGAAATCCGGCATCGGTGTTGGGCGCGAAATAGACCAGGAACTTGGCACCCGGTGCGATCGCCCCCGCAACCTCGATGTCCAGCAGCACCTCGCCGTCGGCACCCGTCGGATCCTGCCCAGGAGTATTCGTAACACCATCGACGCTGACTGCCTTGACACTCGGGGCCTTGAGGCCCAGCCCGTTGAAGTAGGTGTCGAGATCGCTTTGCCCGAACCCGCCGCCAAGCTCGATGATGGCAATCGTCTGCCCCGACCCGTCGGCCTCGGGCATGCCATACACCTCGACGAGCTGTAGCGGCGTGTAGCTCGCATTGCCGGCGCGCGGCGTCGCCACGATGATGCGCGGCTGCGCCTGGGGCGATCCACTGCACAGAACCGCCGTCACGATGCCCTTGAGCGCGGCCGGCACGTGAGTCGCCCATGCGCGGATGGTGGCAGCAGGCCCTTCCACCCGGATCCGTCGCGACGCAGGATGCACGGCAATCACGGTCAACCCTGCCGACGCCGCCACCTTGCGGACGGTCGCGATGTCGGCAGGGTCGGCGCCAAAGCGCGCCTCGAGCTGCTGCGATGTCAGCGGATACTTGTCGGGCGAGAGCTGCGCGAGCGGCGCGCGCCGGCGTACGACAAGAGTCGCCGAAGCCATGCTGCCGCGAGCCTTGGGCGTCCTGTTGCGGGCCTTCGAAGTGGCCATGACGAAATTATGGACCTTGCACAGATCGGAAACCAGCTACCATTTTCGTGCGCACCCATGTACGCCAAACCAGCGCGCTACGGGATCGACGCGCCGCATGGCGAATGACCCCGAGCGAGCCGCGACGCTGAACGGTGTGATAATCCACCTCGCACCACGGTTCGACATCATGCCCAGGATCGACATCGAATCCCTGCAACGCCGTACCGGCGCCGGGTACCCGGCGCCGTTCGACAAACCATGCCTGGATCGCGCACGGCAGCGACTGGGCGACGCCGGCGGCCTCACGGATTTCGGGGTGAACCTGCTGGAACTCGCACCCGGTGCGTGGTCGAGCCAGCGCCATTGGCACTCGGCCGAGGACGAATTCGTGTGGGTGCTGGAAGGCGAAGTGACCCTGATCGACGATACCGGCGAGCACCTGCTGCGCGCCGGCGATTGCGCGGCATTTGCCAAAGGTGACGCGAATGGTCACCATCTCGTCAATCGTTCCAGTGGAACCGTCAAAGTGCTGGAAGTGGGCACCCGCGAACCCGACCACGATCATTGCGCGTACCCCGATATCGACCTGCGCATTGGCCCTGGCCGCAGCGCGGGTTATACG
>JBOHYO010000031.1:0-19614 GCA_050737935.1 Rhodanobacteraceae bacterium | reverse complement strand
CGTCCGTCCACCTCGACCACCGGGGTGATCAGGGTGATCATGTGAGATCGGATGTACCGGATGTACGGCGCGTTGTCGACGGCCAGGCGATATGCGAGTTCCATCAGCGCGGTCGGCGCGCCGGTTTCGGTGGAGTGGATGGTGCCCGTGATGTAGTAGACGGGTGCGGTCTGCTGGATCAGCGCCGCAGCCTTGGCATCGTCCATCCCGGGCTTGCGTGGATCCGCCAACTGCGCGAGGCGCGCCTTGTTGGCGTCCAGGTCCTTCATCAGCGATTCGTCGGCGATCGCCACCGCGATCATCGCGCGGCCTTCCTCGGTCTTGCCAATGGAAAAGACGCGCACCCGCGGCGTGGCCTTCGCGAGCATCCGGAAGTAGCGGTACACGTCCTCCGAATACGGCAGCATGTTCGGCGCACCGGCGACGTCGCCCAGCACGGCCTCGGGGGTCGGCACGGTTTGCGACGCCGGCAGGTAATCCGTCAGCGGCGTGTTGAAGTCCGGCTGCGTGGTGTATTTCGCGATCTTTGCGGTATAGGCCTGATCGACCGGCTGGTCCGGATCACGCGCATAGGGACTGTTTGCGGCGGCAAACGCCGTGCCGCACATTGCCAACGCCAGCCACGCCAAACCCAACCGTCTACAACGCATGTCCCCACTCCCGCCTTGTTTCGATTCCGCCAAGCGTAGCCAAATTCAGCAGGCGGCGGGGGTGTCGAAAGGCATGGAGGGACGCGGCCCGGACATTCGTCTCATTCCGATACCAGCCATTGCACGCTGAATTGCCGCGCGGGGTCGGTCCAGACCCGCTCGACGCGCAATTCCGCGCGCGCCGCCATCCGGGCGAAGCTCTCCAGGGTGTATTTGCAACTCAATTCGACCAGCATCGCCTCACCCTCGTCGAAGTGGAACGCGCGGCCATCGATGTGCACGTCCTGCGCCCGGGTACTGACAATGTGGGTCTCGATGCGTTCGGCAAGCGGACGCCAGCGCGCACGGTGCCGGAAACCTTCCAGGTCGAAGTCCGCGCCGATTTCGCGATTGAGGCGCGCCAGCAAGTTGAGGGTGAACGCCGCGGTGACCCCGGCGGCATCGTTGTAGGCGGCCTCGAGCGATACCTTGTCCTTGACCAGGTCGATGCCGATCAGGACGCCCCCATCCAGCACCCCACCGCCCTGCCGGGCTTCGCCGCGCATCTGCCGCAACAATCGCAGCGCCTGTTCGGGTTCGAAGTTGCCGAGGGTGGAACCCGGGAAATAGACGATGGTCTGGCGGGGCGCACGCGCCGCGCGCGGCAGGGTAATCGGCCGCGTGAAGTCTGCACACACCGGCAGCATCTCGATGCGCGGAAACTCGCTTCCCAGGCTGGCCACGCTGTTGGAAACGGCGGTGCGCGAGATTTCCACCGGCACATAGGCCACCGGCGATTCGAGAGACCGCAGCAGCAGCCGGGTCTTGAGTCCGCTGCCACTGCCGTACTCGACCAGCCGCACGTCCGGCCCCAGCGCGGCCGCGATCGCACCGACGTGTTCGTGCATGATCGCCAGCTCGACACGGGTCGGGTAGTACTCCGGTTGTTCACAGATGCGCTCGAACAGTTTCGAGCCCTGCGCATCGTAGAAATACTTCGACGGCAGCCGCTTGGGATTGGCAGCGAGGCCGCGCAAGGCATCCGCGAGGATGTCATTGCGGTTGGGGCGCCGGTCGTAGAGATGGATCCGGCGCACCGCCGGGCTGTTGACGTTCATGCGTCCCTCGCCAGCCGCAAACCGCTGAACTGCCAACGTGCCGCGGGATAAAAGAAGTTGCGGTAACTCGCGCGGACGTGGCCTGCCGGCGTGGCACAGGACCCGCCACGCAGCACCCACTGTCCGCACATGAACTTGCCGTTGTATTCGCCGATCGCACCGGCGTCTGGCCGATAGCCCGGATATCCCACGTACGGGCTGGCCGTCCATTCCCATACGTCCCCGAACATCTGCACCGGGGCACCGGCTTGCGAATCCGCCCGCGAGGCGCCGGCAGGCAACGGGCGCAGCACCCCGGCATCGGCGAAGTTGCCTTGAACACCCAGGGCTTGCGCAGACGCTTCCCACTCGGCTTCCGTCGGGAGGCGCGCACCGGCCCAGCGGGCAAAGGCATCGGCTTCGAAGAAGCTGATATGGCACACCGGCGCCGCGGGTTCGATGGCACGGCGCCCCGCCAGGGTGAACGCCGTTTCCAGCGCATCGTCCCAGTACAGCGGATGCTTCCAGCCCTCGCGGCTCACCGTATCCCAGCCCTCCGACAGCCACAGGACAGGGTTGTCGTACCCTCCTCCATCGATGAATTCGCGGAATTCAGCATTGGTCACGCAGCGGTTGGCGATCGCGTGCGGATGCAACAATTCCCGGTGGCGCGGGCCCTCGTTGTCATAGGCGAAACCATCGCCGGCATGCCCGATTTCCACGATGCCCTGGCGGCCAGTCATGAACCGCAATTCCACCGCGGCGGACAGGGGTAGCGCCGGCGATCCCCCGTACGCTGGTTCCAATGGGTTCATCGAAAACAGGTGCTGGAGATCGGTGAGCATCAATTCCTGGTGCTGCTGTTCGTGGTGCAAGCCCAGGGTGACCCGCGCAAGCAATTCCGGATCGTCGCTCTGCTCCGCGAGCAATCGCCGCATCGACCCGTCGACGTGGGCCCGGTAGTTGCGTACCTCGTCCAGCGTCGGGCGAGTGAGGAGCCCCCGCCGCGGGCGCGCGTGCATCGGGCCGACCGTCTGGTAGTAGGAATTGAAAAGGTAATCCCAGCCCTCATGGACGCGGCGATAGCCGGGCGCGAAACGGCCCAACACGAACTCCTCAAAGAACCATGTGGTATGCGCGAGATGCCATTTCGCGGGACTGGCATCGGGCATCGATTGAGGAACGGTGTCTTCGGGCGCCAGGGATACGCACAGCGCAGCGGTCCTGTCGCGGACATGCGCATAGGCGGCGATCAGGCCGGATCCAGGGCGATCGGCCTTCGGGAGGGAAAGTGCGGGCATTTGCGGATGTTTCCTCGCGAGGCGCATCCGTTGATACCCTACTACGCTCCACGTTAACGCCACCATTCCACATGTTCAGCCATTGCGACGAACGGCGCCTGACCCGCAGCCACCGAACGGCACGCCTGCCGGTCATTGCGCGGACGTCGCAAGGTGCAAAACCGTGCGGCACCTGACCATGCAGGATGAAATCGCACCGCAACCGCTCGAACAGGCCTCCGCGCTGCCCGCGCGTTTCTACGTCGGCGCCGACAGCGCCGAACGTGATCGCCGCCATGTATTCGCGCACGGCTGGCAATTGCTCGCGCGCACGGGCCAACTCGTCGATCCCGGCGATCATGTCGTCGGCGAAATCGCGGGCGTACCGCTGCTGCTGGTGCGCGGCGAAGATGGCGCGCTGCGCGCGCTGCACAACGTGTGCCGGCATCGTGCCGGCCCGCTTGCGCTGTGCGACGGCCGCGCCGCGAAACGGCTGCGCTGTCACTACCACGGCTGGAGTTATGCGCTCGATGGACGCCTGCTGAGTGCGACCGAAATGGACGGCGTGCGCGATTTCGATGTCGCCTCTATTCGTCTTCCCGAAGCGCGCGTGGCCGAATGGCGCGGGTTGGTATTCGCGGCACTGGATCCGGTCGTGCCATTCGCGGAGTTGATGGGTGATGTCGACGCGCGGCTCCGCGACCGGCCGATCGCGGACTACGTCTTCCATCGCCACTACGACTACGACATCGCCTGCGACTGGAAGAATTACATCGACAACTACCTCGAGGGTTACCACGTGCCGCACATCCATCCGGAGTTGAACCGGATGCTGGATTACCGCGACTACGTGGTCGAAACCTCCCGCTGGCATTCGCTGCAGCACAGCCCGCTCGCGAGTGACGCCGCGTTGTACGGCGATGGCGAAGCGCTGTATTGGCACATCTGGCCCAACACGCTGCTCAACGTGTTGCCGGATAGGATGCAGACCAATCGGGTGATGCCGCTCGGGCCTGGGAAATGCCGGGTGACGTTCGACTATTTCTATCCATCGGGCGCCGCCGATCTCGAATCACGCCACGCCGGCGATCACGCCTTCAGCGACCTGGTCCAGCGCCAGGACATCGAGATGTGCGAGATCGTGCAGCGCGGGCTCGCGTCGGGCTCGTACCGCGCGGGGCGCCTGAACCCGAAGCGCGAAAACGGCGTGCATCATTTCCATGAACTGTTGCGCGAAGCCTACAGAGCTTCCGAATAACCTGCCGCGTAACCGCCCGATATGGCTCGGGCTACGGGCGCTCGGCGTCTCGCAATCTGCGTTCTCGCGACGGGTTTGGGACGGTTCCTTCCGTACCGGCATGGAAGCGCGCGGCGCGCGAAAACCGGTTCACAACACCGGCGAGTCGTCGTGCAGCATCTCGCGGCGTACGATCGCGATCGGCGCGAAACCGTGCTGCATGAAATCGTCGTGGAACGTTTCGAGATGGAAGGCCTTGCCTTCCTTCTTCTCCACGTCCGCACGCAGTTTCAGGATCTCCAGCTTGCCGAGCGTGTAGTACAGGTAGGTCGGATCGGACGTGCCGCGCTTGGTTTCCACGTCGCCCACCGCTGGCGACTGATAGCCTTCCTTGACGAAGAACTCCTTCGCCTGGTCCAGCGTCATCTGGCCGGTGTGCAACTTGATGCCGACGATGAAGCGAGCGTTGCGCAGCAAGGCATCCTGCAACTGGCCCAGCTTCAGCAGCAACTGCTGGCGACGATCCTTTGGAAACTCGTATTGCGCCAGGCCCTCGTCCAGCATCATCTGTTCGCAATAATGCGCCCAGCCTTCCGCATTCGTGGCCGAACCGAGCAACTTGCGCACGCGGTCATGCACCTTGTGCATCCACAGGAACTGCACGTAATGGCCGGGGTAAGCCTCGTGCGTCGCGATGCTGGTGATCACCGGATAGCTGAACTGCGCCATGAACTGGTCGACGTGCTGCTTCGTCCAGTCCTTTTCCGGCTCGGTGACGTTGAAGTACGCCGTCGTTGCCTTCGTCTCGTAAGGCCCCGGCGTATCCATCGAAGCGAACGTCGTCGCGCGCATGAACGGCGGCGTCTCTTCCACGGTCGGACGCACCTCGGAGGGAATCGTGATGATGTGATGGCTTTGGATGAAGCCGATCAGCGTGTCGAATGTCGAACGGAAGGTGTCGAGCAATCTGTCCGGGTGCGGATGATCGGCCGCGAGTTCCGCCAATACCTCGCGCGGCGTCTTCTTCGGATCGAGTTCTTTCGCCACCTTGGCGAACTCGGCCTGATTGGCCTTCATGTTGGCTTCGTCGAGCGCGACCAGCTGGTCCAGCGGCAGGTCGACCATCTCGTCGTATTTCAGCTTCTCGCGAAACGCCTTCGTGCCGATCCGGAAATCACCGTGCGACTTCGGCAGCACGTCCTTTTTGAGCCAGGCCTGGTAGTCGCCCAGCGCCTGGATCACGGCGCCGTTCGACGTCGCGAATTCCTTTTTCAGCGCGGCGTCGCTGACATCGGTGAAAGCCGACGGCACATCATGCTGGAAGAAATGAATCAGGCCGGGCAACTGTTCCAGCGCGATCCCGGTATAGATCTTCGGCGGATTTTTGAGATTCGCGCGCGCGGCCAACAGGGCGGCGGGCATTTGGCGCTCGCGCGAAATCAAATCGCGCAGGCGCGTTTCCGGCGGCGCGAACTTGCGCTCCATCAGCGTGAACGCACTGGACGTGATGCCGCTGGAATAGAAATCAGGATTCTTTTCCCACGGCCGGATCGCCTGCAGCGTCAGCAGCGTGCTGCGGATGTTGTTCAACACCAGGTCGCGATCGCCGCGGATGTACAGGCTGAGCGATGCCGGATCGAACGCGGCGACGCGCTGCTCCCATGACTTCAGCGCCTTCTCTTCGGCCTCGATGCCGGCCCGCGAATAATCCTCGAGCTTGCCGTCGTATTTGTGGATGCCGTAGCTCGTCGCGGCCGACGGATTGTTCGGCAAATAGAACTCGTCGAAATACAGGTCGGCCAGATGCATGAAAGCATGGTCCGCCGCGGTACCCGTCGAAGCCGGAGGGTCCGCCGCCGCACGCGCCAGCAACGGCGCAAACAGCAAGACCAGCACGGCCGCACACCACCGGTTGCCTGGACTGACTTTCATGATTTTCCCCATCCAAGGATCCGAGCCCACCGGCTCGACAAGCTAGCAAAGCCACTCGGCAATTCCCTGTGCCGAAGGTTGGTGCCGGACCGCGTCCGGATACAAGAAGGCCCGGTTGCAGGCAACCGGGCCGGAACTTGCGCGCGCGTCGGGATCAGTGCCCGCGATAGTAGTGGCCGTGGCCGCCGCGGTTATCGTGCGAGCGATCGCCGTGCGAACGATACCCCTGCGAGTGTCCGCGATAGTTGCGGGAGCGGTCGCCGTGGCTGGAGTACACCACGCCGACTCTGACGCCGCTGCCGTATCGGGGCGCCGGAGCGTAGTAGTTGCTGCCGTACGACGGATAGCTGTTGTACGAGTACGCCGGGTAGCTGTTGTAGGAATACGCCGGGTAGCTGTTGTAGGAGTACGCCGGGTAGCTTCCGTAGTAGTTCGACGGATAGGCCTGCGCCGGATAGTTGTACCCGCCACGGTAGTAGTTGTCGTGGTGGCTGGAACTCGCCAGCACGCCGCCGATCACGGCGCCGACCACCAGTGCACCGACCACTTTCGCGGTGTCGTTGCTGTTGCGATAGTGGTCGCGCGCCATTGCAGCCGGCGTGGCCAGGATGGCCACCGTAACCAGCGCACAGGCGACCATCAGCTTGTTGCGAAGCGAATCGGATCTGTTTTGCATGACTGTCGGCCCTCGTGGAGACGGACGCAGTATCCCACAGGGAGGTAAATCTAAACTGAAGAGTTCTGTTAAGGGAACGCTAACCGTTCCGGCCGCCAGCCGCGCGGCATCCATGAACGGTTTGACCGCTCCGTTTGCGTCACGCGCCCTTCGCCGAGGTACCGGCGTCGCCGCCACGATCCTTTCGTTTGCGCGATTCCAGCAGTGCCTTGAGATTGGCCACCGCCTGTTCGTGGCTGATCGCCTTCGGCTTCGGCGCGCGTGGCTTCGGCGGCTTGCGGGTCGGCGTGTGTGCGGCCGGATTGGGCTGGCGTGGCAGTTCCACCGGACCGGTCGCCATCCAGTCGTCATTGAAACGGGAGCGCGGGATGTAGGACGGTGCCCTCCGTTTGCTGGCGCTGGCGCGGGCCGCTGCAACCGCCTTCGCAGCCGTCTTGACGGAAGCCGGGCGCGCAGCCGTCTTCGTGGTCACCGCTGCCGCGGGTTTCTTCGCTGCAGGTTTCTTCGCCACAGGTTTCTTCGCCACAGGCTTTTTGGCCGCCGATTTGGGCTTGGCCGCAACCGGCTTGGCCGCCTTGGCCTTGGTTCCGCCCTTCTTTCCCGTCCTGGCGAGCGCGGCTGCCCTGGCGTTGGTTGCCTTCGCCGGCTTGTGGCTGGCGATCTTCCGGCCGGCCGCCGGCTGGGCCTTCGTCTTGCGCACCGTCTTGCCGCTCTTGCGAGCGGGCTTGCTGTTCCGTTTCGTAACCACTGCAGCTTTCCTCATGTTGTCGCTCCGCGCGTCCGACCCGACGGGCCGGTACTGGCGAGCTTGATCAAGCGAGAAGGAACTTGCGGCCGCGACAGCGCCTGTTACAACCGGCGTCCATCGACGTGCCTGATGTTCAGCTCCGTCGGTTCAACCCCCTTGAGGCAACGCACGTTCACCGCCGCCACCGCGTGGCCCTCCTGCTCCCCATCCGCAAACGGCGCCACACCGCAGACCGGACAGAAATGATGGGCGATGGCATGCCTGTTGAACCGGTACGTGCTCATGTCCGCTTCCGGAGTGGACAGCCGTAATCCCTCGCGCGGCAGGAACCAAAGCAGATAGCCTTTTGGCCGGCAATGCGAGCAGTTGCATTCCACCACGGCGTCGATTTCGCCCTCGACCTCGAAGGCGATCCGGCCGCAGTGGCACCCCCCGCTCCAAGTCGTCATGCGCGTACCGTCGAGCACCATGCATCGCTGATTATCGCATGAAACAGGCCTTCTCCGCACGTGTATCCTGTTGATCCCCTTCCTGAACCTGCCGGGCCCCGGCAACGCCGCTTCGCGTGGCCGCGCCCCCGGGCCGAGTCCGGGGCAGGCCTGGCCTCTGTTGCAGGGCAACCCGTCGTGGGCAAGATGCAGGTCAATGCGCAGTTTTGACGACGAACGAGGCGGCCATTGGCAGGCCGCGCTGCTGGAAGCATCCTTCGGGAACGTGCTGCTGGTGTTCAGCCGCATCGGCGCGCAGGGCGTGCTGCAAACGGCCCTGGATGCCGCCAATTTCCACGAAGCCGACGGCTGGCTGGCCGAGGTCGACGAAGACCGGCTGCGATCAATGCTGACCGAAGCCAAGCCTTTCATGTGCGATCGTCCCTGATCGCTGCGTCGCTGACAGATTGACGAGGGGATGATCTCCCCGGTTTTCACACACCAGAACGGCCTTCCCTGGCCTGACTTTCAACAACAGCCGCTCCGAATCGACGTAGTGATGTCAAGCTGGATGGCTCACGGTCGAGATCACCAGGCCGATGCACGCACTGAGGAAAATCAGCACCAGCAGGATTCGATACGCATTTCCCCAGCCCCGCCAACGGCAATGGCGCACGCCGTACAGGAACCACGCGATCGCCGCCACGAACAGCAGCGTACCTGCCGCGACCACGCCCGTCCGGCTGCACAAGGTTCCCGCGATCACCCCGGCGTTGCCGAGATTGAACAAAATCCATTGGCCCCAAGCCACCCGGGCCGCGGGAGGTCGTTCGGCCAACCAGGCTTGCCCGGCGCCGAACACCCACTGCATGACCCCCACCACCAGCACCAGGTACGCCACCATCCAGATCAGGTGTTCGGTCGGGTGATAGGCGATCGCCGCGGCGGTTACGCCTCCGGCAAGGATCGCGGCGGCGCCGAGCACCGCGAACGGCGCCCCGGCGGCGACACGCCTGCTCAGCATCGCAACGATGCCGACTGCCGGATTCCATCCGCGACGGTCGCGTCGAGACCGACGTTGTTGTGTTCGAGCACCTGTTCGGCGCGGTAGCTGGAACGCACCAGCGGTCCGGCCACGACTTCGAGGAAGCCCCTGGCCAGCGCGACTTCGCGGTACTGCCGGAACTGCTCCGGCGTCACGAAACGCTCGACCGGCAGATGGTTGCGCGTCGGGCGCATGTACTGGCCCATCGTGACCACGTCCACCCCGGCGTCGCGGATGTCGTCGAGGGTCCGCTCGATTTCGTCGTCGATCTCGCCGAGGCCGAGCATCATGCTGGTCTTGACGATGGTTTTCGGCGCGTAATCCTTGGCGAATTTGAGGATGTCCAGCGTCTGCCGATAACCGGCGCGCGGGTCGCGCACGGGGTGGGTCAGTCTTTCGACCGTTTCGATGTTCTGCGCGTAAGTGGCTAATCCTGCATCGAGAACCGTGGCGACGTGGTGGTGCCGGCCGGCGAAATCGGGAGTCAACGCCTCAACCGCCGTGGCCGGCGTGCGACCGTGGATCGCCCGGATGCAGGCCGCGTAGTGGCCAGCGCCGCCATCGGGCAGGTCATCGCGATCCACCGAGGTGAGCACCACGTATTTCAGGTTCATCAGCGCCACCGCATCGGCGACGCTGGAGGGCTCCATCGGATCCAGCCAGCCGTGCGGATTGCCGGTCGAGACCGAGCAGAACTTGCAGGCGCGGGTGCACACCGAGCCCATCAACATCAGCGTCGCCGTGCCGCGGCCCCAGCATTCGGCGATGTTCGGGCATTTGGATTCCGCGCATACGGTCGACAGCTTGTGGCTGCGGACGATATTGCGGATTTCCTCGAACTTCGCGCCGGCCGGCAGCTTCACACGTAGCCACGGCGGCTTGTGCTCCGCGTCGGGAACCCGGCTCAGTTTGCCGGGCCGAATGCCGTCCTTGACCGCGCGGGTGCCCTGCGGACTTACAAACTTGCTGCCCGACAGCGGGCGGGTGGTGCTGGATTCGCTCATCGACTTTTCCCGTTCGATGACTATCGACACGCGACTTCGCGCGCCCAGCCGCACATTGTAATGGCCTGCGTCGTAGGGCGGACACCTCCGCCATATGCGACTCATTGCGATGCCGGACCGTTTCAATCGAAGCGGCTGTTGTCGAAAGTCAGGCCATGGATGGCCGTTCTGGTGTCAGAGGATCGCGGAAGCTCCAAGCGGAATGCACACCCAACGAAGCCGCGATCAGGAACGATCGCACAAAAATTCACATCCCGAAGTGCGGATTGCGCAACTGCTGCAGGAAGAGCGGGATGATCCGCGGCTCCATGATCACCGTGAACACGATCCCGTAGGCCGCGCCCCACATGTGGGCATTGTGGTTGATGGAGCTGCCGCCCCGGCGGTCCGCCCAGATCGAGTAGGCCACGAACGCGACCGCGTACAGGATCGCCGGCACCGGAATCACGAACACGATGATCATCGACCACGGGGATATCAGGATGAACGCGAACAGCACCGCCGATACCGCACCCGAGGCGCCGAGGCTGCGGTAGTTCGGATTGTTGCGATTGGCGATGTAGGTCGGCAGGATCGACACCAGCAGCCCCCCGAGATAGAACCACAGGAAGCCGAGCTGTCCGAGATGCTGCGCATACAGCCACGCCATCGCCCGTCCGAAGAAAAACAGCGTGATCATGTTGAACAGCAGGTGCTGGAAGTCGGCGTGCACCAGGCCGTAGCTGAGCAGCCGCCAATATTCGTGCTTGCGCTGGATCGCCGGTGGCCACAGCAGCAGCCGGTCGAGCAACTTGGCGTCCTTGAAGGCCATCCAGGAGACAACGCAGGTGACTGCGACGATGGCGATCGTCAACAACATGCCGGGATCCCGGATCGGGCGCGCGCGTGCGCAGGGTCAGCGACTGTAACGTTTCGCGGCACGGGGTGCTAGGCTGGCGGAGCCGGGGGCGGGCCACATTTGAGGGAGAACGCCATGTCCAAAGCGTCGCGTACAAGATCTCCGCGCCTTCCCATCCTCCTGACCGCGACTGTCTTCGTCGCGATGAGCGCCGCCGCCGCGACGGCATCGGAACCGATCGTCGGCCCGCCCATCGCGATCGGCGAAACCGGCGTTGCCGTCGCCGATCCGCTGGTGCCGGTGCCTCCGGAAACGCCGTGCGTCGTGCCCCTGTACACGGCCGATTCGCCGACCGGTACATTCAACGACTACGCCAACCACCACTTCGACTACACCCCGCCGGCTGGCTGCGCGGGCCCCTGGAACAAGGTGGTGTTCAAGGCCGACTATCACGTCACCACCGGGCGTCAATTCGATCGCACCGCGAGTGTCTGGATCGGCGGCGCCAACATCTACTTCGGCACCACCCAGGAACCCTCGGCCTCGCGCAGCCCGAGCTGGCACGTCGAGCGCGACGTGACCGACCTCTCTTCGCTGCTCGCGGCGCCGCAGCCCGGCAACGCCGCGGTCTACAACATCTACAACGGCACCTACAACGGACTGATCACCGGCAGCGCGGAACTCGACTTCTATCCCGCGACGCCCGAGTTCCCGGCGCCCCGGGTGCCCGACCAGGTGCTGTCGCTGTCCTCCGACCCGGCCGGCGTGTACGCCAACATCAATACCGACGGCGCGCCGCTGTCACGCACGTTCACGCTGCCCACCAACATCGACCGCGCCTACATCGACGTGATTGCGCAGCCGCAGTCGAGCGACGAATTCTGGTATTCGTGTTTTCCGGAACCCTACGACAGTGAACTCGGCGACTGCGGCGGCACCGGCTTCCGCGAGGCGGAAGTCTCGATCGACGGCAAACCTGCGGGCATTGTGCCAATCTCGGGATGGATCTACACAGGCGGCATCGATCCTTACCTGTGGCGGCCCATTCCCGGCGTGCAGACGCTCAACTTCGAACCCTACCGGGTCGACCTGACACCCTTTGCGGGTCTGCTCGACGACGGCCAGCCGCACACCGTGGGCGTCAGCGTCACTACTGGCGATCCGGCGTTCGAAAACCAGAGCCAGTATTTCGCGACGGCTGCGACGCTGCTGCTGTACCGGGACCAGGCTGCCACGCAGCTCACCGGAGGGCTGTTGCAGGTGGCCGATTCGGGCGTCCACCCGGTGCAGACCAACATCGCCGAGCCGGACGGCACGACCTTCCGCTTCAAGGTCACCTCGCACCACAGCCTGGTGACGCGCGGCTACCTCGACACGCCGCATGGGCGCGCCGTGTCCAACGTCGTCCAGGATGTTCGTTTCAGCAACGACCAGCACGTCGTCAGCTCGGACACCCGCTTCGACCAGGCCATCACCCAGACCAGCACGGCATTGCAACGTTCCTACGGGCGCCCCCTCGAAGGCCCGAAAAACGTGACCACCAACTGGGCGTTTCCGCTCACGATGGATATCGACGTGCGGGTGGCCGGGGATGGCAGCGAAACCCAAGCCACCACGGCCAACCAGGGCTTCTCCATGCGGTACCGCGAAACGGGAGGACCGGATGGCCACCGAGCGTTCGACCGCAACCAGAGCGACATCGCAGCGGATACGCTGAACTTCGATCCTGCCGGCAACTTCACCGGCCCGACCGGACAGCAGGCGACGCAGGGCTACACGTTCACCGATTCCGAAGGCGCCTGCTACAGCCGCACGGTCAAGGCGGTCGCGGGCGCGGTGACCTCGGTCGTTGACGGAAACGGGTGCACCCGGCGGTAACCGAACCAGCACAAAAGGAGGTCCGCGGTCGCCGCGCTTGCGGCGGCCGCGGCTACGACGCAAGATAGACGCATGCTTCCGAGAGCGCCGGGGACGCTTTCCACGTCCGACTGTCCCTTCGTTCCGCGCGAGCAACCCATCCCAGCGCGAGGATTTTCCATGTCCACTTCCCGCCATTCCCGCTACTTCGCCCTCGGCGTGGCCGCAGGCATCTTGGCGACCTGCATCGCAATACCTGCATTCGCCGACGACGCGACCACGGTCAGCTTCCAGGCGAACAACCCGTGGACGCAGGAAATCGGCAGCGTCGATCGCTACAACGATTCACGCGATTACACGGTCGAAGTGGCGGCAGGCAAAACATTGCAGATCAACCTGGTGACCCGCGACCCGAACGTGTTCTTCAAGATCAGGAACAAAACCCAGGACGAGCAACTGGTCGACACCCTGCAGACCGGCGCCACCACCTGGTCCACCCAGAATGCGACCGCGGCGACCTTCACGATCCAGGTCTACGTCGACCCCGCGGCGATGCAGCGCGGCGAGGAGGCGAAGTACGCGCTCCAGATCGGGCAGTACGGGGCCGCCGACATGCGCTCGCCGACCACCACCGTGACCTTCGAGGACAACAAGCCCTGGGTGCAGGCAGTGGGCACGCTTGATTCGCAGGCCACCACGCGGGACTACGCGGTGGCGATCGCGGCCGGCCAGACGCTGGCCGTGAATCTCGTGACGCGCAATCCCAAGTTGTACTTCAAGGTCGAAAACCAGGCCAATGGCCAGACGGTTGTCGACAGCGCCATCAGCAATGCCGTCAAGTGGTCCATGCCGGTCGACACGGCGGCGACCTACACGGTCAGCGTGTACGCAGACCCCGCCGCCCTGCCCCCCGGCAGTCGTGCGGGATATGCACTGCAGATCGGCCATTACGCCCAGGACAACACATCGCCCGCAGCCGCGGGTACGTCCGCGACGCCGGCCTCCACCACCAGCGCACCGGCTCCGGCTTCATCCGCCGGCATGACAGGCTGATCGTTACCGCAGCCTGATCCGTTGCATCCTCGCGCGGACGCGCACACAACATGGAAGGCGGAGCGCGTCGGCGCGCTTCGCGATCTCTTGCGGTTGGCAGCGACGGCTGGTGTCACTGGATCGGGCGACCGTGCCTTCCAGCACAGTCGCTCCCGCGCGCGCGCCGGTAAGCTCGCCAGCTTTGCCGGGGGAACTGCCGATGCACAAGCCTCTTCTTGCGACGATGTTCGCCGTCGCCGCCTGTTTCGCCTGCGCGGCTTCGCTGCCGGCGCACGCTGAATCCGCCAAGGCCAAAACCGACAGCAGCTCGGATTTCCAGTTACCGCCGCTGCCCGCCGCCGCGAGCAAGTCGCAGAGCATCGCCGTCGATGGCCACACGCTGAACTACACCGTCACGGTCGGCTGGCTGCCAGTGCGCGACGACAAGGGCAAGACCATCGCGCAGGTCGTCTATACCGCGTACACGGCGTCCGGCAAGAACCGGCCGGTGACGTTCGCGTTCAACGGCGGCCCGGGCGCAGCCTCGGTATTCCTCAACATGGGCGCGATCGGGCCGAAGATCGTCAGCTTCGGCGTCAACGGCGACTCGCCGTCCGAACCCGCACGGCTGCACGACAATCCGAGCACCTGGCTGCCGTTCACCGACCTGGTGTTCATCGACCCGGTCGGCACCGGCTACAGCCGCGCGCTGGTGGACGACAAACAGGCGACCAAGGACTTCTACTCCACCGACACCGACATCCAGTACCTCTCGCAAATCGTGTACGACTGGCTGGTAAAGAACGGCCGGATGGATTCGCCGAAATACATCACCGGCGAAAGCTACGGAGGCTTCCGCGGACCGCGGATCACGTACTACCTGCAGACGCGGCTCGGCGTCGCGATGAACGGCATGGTGCTGTTGTCGCCATACCTCGATCCGATGGCGTGGAGTGACGAATTCGTTTCGCCGATGGCGTGGATGACTACCCTGCCCTCGATCGCCGCCGCGCACCTGGAACGCGAGGGCAAGCTCGATGCCGCGAACATGGCGCCCATCATTGCCTATACCCGCGGCGCGTATGCCGAAGCCCTGATGAAGGGGCACAGTGACCCGGCGGGTTATGCAGCCATGATCAAGAAGGTCACCGAACTCACCGGCCTCGATCCGGTGTTCGTCAAAAACTCGGGTGGACGGCTGGAAACGCAGGCCTATCTGCGCGAGGTGTACCGCTCCGAAGGCAAGCTCGGCAGCCGCTACGACTCCAACTTCACCGCGTGGGATCCATTCCCGTACGCGCCGCACCAGCAATCGGGCGACCCGATCCTGAACGGCATCATCGCGCCGACCACCACGGCAATGGTGCATTTCGTGACGCAGACCGTCGGCTGGAAATACGGCGGCCAATACCAGACCCTCAACTACAAGGTCGGCCACTTGTGGCATGACGATGACGATGCCGAGCAAGGGTCGGTGAAGCAACTGCGCGAAGCGGTCGCGAACGATTCCAACCTGCGGGTGTTGATCGCCCACGGCTGGGATGACCTGTCCTGCCCCTTCATGGTGTCGGTGCTGACTGTCGACCAGATGCCCGCGATGGGCGATCCGACCCGGGTCGAGGTGAAGGAATATCCGGGCGGCCACATGTTCTATGCGCGCGCAGCGAGCAATGCCGAGTTCGTCAAGGACGTGCGCGCGCTGTTCGACAAACGCGGCTGACCATTCCGTTCGCGCCATGCGCGCGACCGATGTTGCGCTACGCTGAAACGCCGCCACGCTGACGAATCGTGATGCAGACGCGCCGTTTCATTTCATCCTTCATTCCGGGAATGATGCTCGCGGGTTTCGCTGCGGCGTTGCTGCTTGCGTGCACATGCGCAACCGCGTTTGCGAAAAACGCGGCGCCACACTACCGGGTGATCGGATACGCGACCGGCTGGAACCCTGCGCAGAACAAGGATCTCGACAAGATCGACACGCTGATTTTCGCGTTCGCGACGGTCAAGGATGATCATGTCGTATTGACCGGTGAAGCCGCGAAAAAACTGCAAACGCTGGTCGCCCTGAAAAAGCGCGATCCGCGGTTGCAGGTGGATGTATCCGTCGGTGGCTGGGGCGCCGGCGGGTTTTCCGAAGCCGCACGGACTGCGGCGGGCCGCAAGGCGGTTGCGGACAGCGCAGCGCAATTGATCACGCAGTACGGCGCAGACGGCCTCGATATCGATTGGGAATATCCCGGGCACCACGAATCGGGCATCGCATCCAGCCCGGACGATCGTCGCAACCTCACGTTTTTGCTCGAGGCCGTTCGTGCCAGTCTCGACGTGGCAAGCCCTGCAAAAGGCCACCCCTACACCCTCAGCGTCGCGGTCGCGGATGGTCCCTTCGTCAGCGGCATCGACATTGCCGCCGTGGACCGGTACGTCGACTGGTTCAACCTGATGACCTACGACTTCTGCAATTCGATGACGCCGGATACATGCCATCACACAGGTCTTCATGCGTCGAAGCTCGCGCCCGCTGCTGCACGCACTACGGGCCGTGCAGTTGAACAATTCCTCGCGGCGGGCGTGCCGTCGCGCAAACTGGTGATCGGCGCCGCGTTCTACGGTCGTGAATTCGGCGAGGTGGAACCCGCGCATGACGGCCTTTACCAGTCGTACGGGAAATACATCGGAGAAATCCCGTGGCCGAAGCTGAAAGCCGATTTCATCGACAAGCATGGCTTCACGCGGCATTGGGATCCGATAGCGCAGGCGCCCTGGCTATGGAATGGCCAGGCACGCACGTTCATTTCCTACGACGATCCCGGGTCGATTGCCGCCAAGGCGGCCTTCGTGAAGGCGAAACACCTCGGCGGCATCATGTATTGGGAACAAAGACTTGATCCGACCGATGAGTTGCTCGACGCGATCCATCGCGGCTTGCAATGACGACGCTCGGGCGGCCCAGGGTGCGGGCCGAGGGTACGCGGGCTTGACCTGCATCAAGCCAATATTTCCTGCTCGTCGAACACTGGTTGTCCGTCCGACACGCAGGAGGTTCCCATGCACAGCCACACAGCGTCCCTGTCCGCGCTCATCACCGGCGCACTCGCCCTCGCCGCGCCCGCCGCCGGAATCGCGGCCACACCGGCGCACGCGGTGTACGTCGCGCATCTGCACGCCATGAACACCGATGTCACCAGGACCGGGGCCACCGGCGAAGCACGCTTCACCGTCGATGGCGACCAACTCACCATCCGGATCAAGGTCCATGGCGCACCGGCGGATACCGTGCACTGGCAGCACTTCCACGGCTTCAAGGACGGCCAGCAAGCCACCTGCGCGGGCACCAGCGCGGATGCGAACCGCGACGGCATCGTCGATCTGATCGAAACCGGAAAGGCCTCGGGTACCACCATGGTTCCCTTCGACACGCAGCCCGCTGCGATGGACGTCGCCCACGGCACCTATCCCACGGCCGATGCCGACGGCAACTACACCTATCGGGAAACGGTTTCACTGAAGGCGCTCGACGCCGCGTTCGACAAACAGTTCCCAGGCCAGAAGCTCGACCTCTCCAAGCGGGTCGTGTACATCCACGGCGTACCCGACAGCACCAAGCTGCCGTCCACGGTCGCTTCGCTCGGCCCGATCCCGGCGCAGGTCACGCTGCCGATCGCGTGCGGACGCATCGAGCGCGTGTCAGGCCACGCGTCGAGCTGAGCAACGCCGGCGGACGGTGTCCGCCCTGCGTTGCGCCCTCTCCCGAGGGGCAGGTGTTGCGGTGACGGGAATCGGATAGGGTGGCACGATGCTCGGTATCCAGCGCCCTCCGTGCGACGAAGGCGTCATTCGCGCCCGCCCCCGCATCGCTCCGGCGCGGCGCGCGCATCCGGGGCTCGCGCTGGCCGCCAGCGTGCTCGGCTCCAGTATCGCCTTCATCGACGGGTCGGTGGTCAACGTCGCCCTGCCCACGCTGCAGCGCGAGATGGCCGCGGGACTGGCGGCGATGCAATGGGTGGTCAACGCCTATCTGTTGATGCTCGGCGCACTGGTGCTGGTGGGCGGTGTGCTGGGCGACCGGTTCGGCCAGCGCACGGTGTTCACGTGGGGTGTCGGACTGTTCACCCTGGCCTCGGTGGCCTGCGGTTTGGCGCCGGACGCCGGTGTGCTGATCGCGGCGCGCGCCGCACAGGGCATCGGAGCCGCACTGCTGGTGCCGACCAGTCTGGCCATCATCGCCACCGTGTTCCCGGAAGCCGAACGCGGCAAGGCGATCGGTATCTGGGCCGCCGCCGGCGCGATCACCACCGCGATCGGCCCGGTGCTGGGCGGCTGGCTGGTCGACGCCGTGTCGTGGCGCGCCATCTTCTTCATCAATGTACCGCTGGCGATCGCTGCCGTGGTGCTGGCGCACGCGGCCGTGCCGAACCAGCGCAGCGAGACCACCGAACAGCTTGATTGGCCCGGTGCGCTATTGGTCATCGCCGGCCTGGCCATGCTGACCTGGGCGCTGATCGCGTGGCCGGACCGCGCTTCGGACGCGATCGCGATCGGTGCCGCGCTGGTGCTCGGCGTCCTTGCGCTGGCCGGTTTCGTGATCGTGGAGGCGCGCAGTCGCGCGCCGATGATGCCACTCGGACTGTTCCGTTCGCGCGATTTTTTCGGTGCCAACCTGGTCACGCTGCTGTTGTACTTCGCGCTGGGCGGCGCGCTGTTCTTCCCGCCGTTCAACCTGATCCGTGCGCACGGCTATTTGGCGACCGCGGCCGGCGCCAGCCTGCTGCCGTTCTCGATCCTCATGGGCACCCTGTCTCCGACCGCCGGCGCGCTGGCCACGCGCTTCGGCGCGCGCGTGGTGTTGACCGTGGGTCCGGCGTTGGCCGCGCTCGGCCTGGCGCTGCTGGCCGCGGGCGCCGCCACCGCGGACTATTGGCGCGGCACGTTCCCGGCGATCGCCGTGCTTGGCCTGGGCATGACCATCGCCGTGGCGCCGCTGACCTCGACCGTGATGGGCGCCGTACCCGCCGCCCAGGCCGGCGTCGCGTCGGGGATCAACAACGCTGTCGCGCGCATGGCCAGCCTGTTGGCCGTGGCGGTGCTGGGTCTGCTGTTCCGCGCCCCGGCCGATACGGCGACGCCGGCCGGAACGATCGCCGGCTTCCGCGCCGTCGCAGCCGGCGCCGCACTCTGCGCACTCGCGGCGGCGGTGTGCGCACTGGCGATCATCCGCCCGCCGCCGCGCAAAGAAATCGGCGCACCGCGGTGAACCGGACGCATCACATGAAGCCGGAAGCAGGAACCGCTCACCCGCGCACCGCACGCGGGTGAGCGCGGTCGAAAATCACATCGCCGGTTTCTTGAACCGATAGATGAACTGGCTGGTGTGGCCGCGGATCGACGGATCGAAGACCTTGATGTCCAGCGGATCCTTCGGGTTGACCAGAGCGTCGCTGGAACCGTCGAACACGAAGCCGGCCGATTCGACTTCCTGTTTCACCACCTCGGGATCGATCCGGTGCAGCGTGTTGGTGTCACTGGTGCCGGAGCCCGCGGGCGCTGCGTGATCGATCACGATGAACACGCCGCCCGGCTTCAACGCGTCGAACACCTCCTTGTCGAACTTCTTCATGTCCACCGGACCCATGAACGGGTCGTGGTAGTCATGGTAGTTCTGCGAGGTAAACACGATGTCGACCTTCTGCGGCACGCTCAACATCGCCGCCGGTTGCTTCAGCAGGCTCACGTTCGGGTAGGTCTTCTTCACCAACCCCTGCCAGTTCGAGAAGCTCTTCTCCGAATACTTGGCCATCTCGTCCGGCCACA
>JBOHYO010000030.1:0-13990 GCA_050737935.1 Rhodanobacteraceae bacterium | reverse complement strand
TTTCCCAGCGCATGGGCGCAAACGCGAGACGAGTACTTCGACCGTGCGCTCGCGGTGCACGACGCGCTGCGGGGCGATCCGCTGGTCGGCACCGCGTTCGGGCCGCATGCGCCGTACACCGTCGCCGACGAATCGTTCGAACGCATTCGCACCTTGTCCGACCAGTTGGACGTGCCGGTGCACCTGCACCTGATGGAAACGGCGCAGGAAGTCGAGGACTGCCGGCGCGAGCACGGGTTGCGGCCGATGCAGCGCCTGCAGAAACTGGGATTGGTCAACGACCGCCTGATCGCGGTGCACATGACCCAGATGAGCGACGCGGAAATCGCGACCTGCGCGGAAGCCGGCGTGTCGGTGGTGCATTGCCCCGAATCGAACCTCAAGCTCGCCTCGGGGTTCTGCCCTGCGGAAAAGGTGCGCCGCGCCGGGGTCAATCTTGCGCTCGGTACCGACGGTTGCGCCTCCAACAACGACCTCGACATGTTCGGTGAGCTGCGCAGTGCCGCGTTGCTCGCCAAGGCAGTCGCAGGCGATGCGGCCGCGTTTGACGATGCCTTCGCGCTGCGCGCGGCGACCCTCAACGGAGCCAGTGCGCTCGGGTTCCAGGACATCGTCGGCTCCATCGAGGTGGGCAAGCGTGCCGACCTTGCCGCGGTGCGGCTGGATGAGGTCGAAACCCAGCCGCTCTACAATGTGCTCTCGCAGCTTGCCTATGCGGTCTCGCGGCGTCAGGTCAGCGACGTGTGGATCGATGGCAAGCGCAAGCTCAGCGAAGGCGAGTTGGTCGATTTTGATCTTCCCGGCGTGTTGGAGAAGACCCGCCGCTGGCGTGACCGCATCGCCGTGATTCGGTAGAGCTGCAAAAACAACCACAGTCCGCAAATGAACGCGAAGAACGCAAATAACGCAAAGGCCGACCCCTTTCTTTTCTTTATTCGCGTTTATTTGCGTTCATTCGCGGACAGATCCAGTTTTCGGTGAGTCAGAACGAAGTGAACAGTGCCACGCACAACGCGGACCCAGAGGAACTTGCCCGCTTCGGCAAGCTCGCAGCGCGGTGGTGGGACCCGGACGGCGAATCGCGCCCCTTGCACGATTTGAATCCGGTGCGTCTCGCGTTCGTCGCCGCGCGTGCCCCATTGCGGAGCGCCCGCGTTGCCGACGTCGGCTGTGGCGGCGGCTTGCTCAGCGAGGCGCTGGCGAAAGCCGGCGCGCAGGTGACCGCGCTCGACCTCGCGCCCGAAGTGATCGAGGTGGCCAGGTTGCACCTGCACGAAACCAACGAAGGCAGGCCGGAACCGCTTGCGGTCGATTACCGCCTCTGTTCGTCGCACGAGCTTGCGGCTGCCCAACCCGGCGCGTTCGATGCGGTCTGCTGCATGGAACTCATCGAACACGTGCCTGATCCCGGCGCCTTGATCGATGACCTGGCGGCGTTGCTGCGACCCGGTGGGAAGTTGTTCCTCTCCACGCTGAACCGTACGCCGCTCAGCTTCGCGACCGCCATCCTCGGCGCCGAATATCTCGCCGGCCTGTTGCCGCGCGGCACCCACGATTACCGCCAGTTCCTGCGTCCCTCCGAGCTGGCCTCGCTGTTGCGCAGCGCCGGCCTCGTGCTCGACGAGATATCGGGAATCGCCTATAACCCATTGGCCAGAAAGGCGTGGTTGACCCGTCGCACGGCGGTCAATTATCTGGTTTGCGCATCCAAGCCCCGCGCATGAAACCGTTGCCGCGGCCGCTCGCCGGGGTCTTCTTCGACCTCGATGGGACACTGGTGGATTCTGCGCGCGACATGTACGACGCGCTTGCTGCCCTGTGCGACGAGCAAGGCGCGGAGCTACCCGCGTTCGACGCCGTTCGCGAAACGGTGTCGCGAGGCGCAAGGGCCGTGCTGCGCTGTGCCTTCGGCGCTGACGAACTCGCAATCGATGCGGTGTTGCCGCGTTTCCTGGAATTGTATGTCGCCACCGGCATGCGCCATACCCACGCATTTCCGGGCGTCGCCGAGCTGCTCGACAAACTCGAGTCGCGCGCGATCCGCTGGGGCATCGTCAGCAACAAGGCCAGCCACCTGGTGGCGCTGGCTCTGGCCGCACTCGGCTATGAAGGGCGCGTCAACGCGGTAGTGGGTGGCGACACGTTGCCCCAGCGCAAGCCGGATCCTGCGCCGGTGCGGCATGCTTGCGAGCTGGCCGGGGTGATGCCCGGACAGTGCGTGTTCGTCGGCGACGATCCACGCGACATCGAGGCCGGTCGCGAGGCCGGGCTCTACACGGTCGCCGCGGCATGGGGCTATCTCGACGGAGCCGACCCGCGTGATTGGCATCCGGATGCCATCGCGGCCGACGCGGGCCAGCTTGCGGGCTGGCTGGACCGGGTGTGAGCGACAGCGCGCTCGACAGCTACGTTTCATCCTGGCGCGAGGCCGATCCGCAGCGGGCCGTGGCGGAGTTGTTCCTCCGCCGGGGCGAGCGGACCCGCTATGGGGCTTGTGCGGCGCTGCTCCAGGAGTGGCGGAGAACCCTGCACGATGTGCGCGAGCCGCAGGTCGCGGTGGCCAAGCTGGGATGGTGGCACGAGGAACTGCAGCGTGCGGCCGAGGGCGGGGCGCGCCATCCGCTGGCGCAAGTGCTGTTTGCAGGCGCACGGGTTCGCGAAGTGCCCTTGTCGTGCTGGACGGCCGTCCTGGACGCCGCAATCGGGCAGCTCGCCGCGCCCCCGCCCGCGGATTTCCTGGCGCAGCAACGCGCGGCCGAGCCGTGGTCCGCCGCGGTAGCGGAACTGGAAGCCCGCCTCTGGTTCGGGCCTTCGGCCGGCGTTGTGCGCGCCAATGCAGTCACCAGCATCGCGTACCTTGTTGCCGACGTCCGCTGCACGGCGACCGAGGCGGCGCACGGCCGGTCGCCGTTGCCCATGAACCTGATGGCGCGCCACGAACTCACCGTCGAAGGACTTGCGGGCGATTCGCCCGCACGGCGGGCGGCGCTGCGCGATTACGCGGTCCTGTTGCGCGACGCGCTCACGGAAGCCGCCGCCATTCCGGGCCCGCTGACGCTGTTTCGCGCGGTCGACATGCAGCGCGACCTGCGCAGCCTGGAGCGCGCGGTGCGCGCGGAAGATCCCCTGTCCGCATTGTGCGCGCAGCGGACCGGCGTGGGCAATTTGTTGAAAATCTGGCGCGTGGCCCGCATGTGGCGCGGGACAGCGAAAACCGAGGCCGCATCATGAAGCATGATCCCGACAATGCACGCCTGCCTGATGTCGCCAACGGCCCCGAACCGGCCACGGGCGGCGCACTCGACTGGGTCGGGATGGACGGCATCGACCTGCCGGTGCGGATCGCCGACGGGCAAGGCGCCATGAGGACGGTTCCGGCAAGGGTCGCGGTGCAGGTCGACCTCTCCGATGCCGGTGCCCGGGGCATCCATATGTCGAGGCTGTATCTTGCGCTCGAGAAATCGCTGGGCGAACAGGCGCTGACACCGTCGGGCCTTTGCAGCCTCTTGCACACTCTGGTCGCTTCGCACGCGGATCTTTCCACCCGCGTGCGTCTGCGCATCGAGTATTCGCAGTTGCTGAAGCGCCGTGCACTGGTGAGCGACAATGCCGGTTGGCGAAACTATCCGGTCACGATTGCGGCCCAATTGCTGGACGAGCGATTCAGCGTGCAATTGGGGTGCGAGGTCGTCTATTCCTCGACCTGTCCCGCCTCGGCCGCATTGTCGCGGCACCTCAACCGTCAGCGCTTCGATGAGGATTTCGCCAGCGCCGCTCCCACCCATCGAAGCGTCGGCGAATGGCTGGACAGCGAGCGCGGGATGGCCGCGACTCCGCACGCCCAGCGCAGCACCGCACGCGTCACGGCGCGCCTCGCGCCGGGCTTCGACCTGCCGGTGGTAGAGCTGATCGACCTGGTCGAGCGCGCGCTCGCGACCCCCGTGCAGGCTGCCGTCAAGCGCGAGGACGAGCAAGAATTTGCGCGAGTGAACGCCGAAAACCTGATGTTCTGCGAGGACGCAGCCCGCCGCATCCGCGCAGCACTCGATGCCGACGAACGCATTGCCGGCTACCGGATCGTCGCGACCCACCACGAAAGCCTGCACGCGCACGACGCGGTGGCGGAAGTGAGCAGCAAAAGTTTATAGGAGCGCGCCATGCGGGCGATGAGCGGCTTGCAGTTGCCGGAAACCATCGCGGCCATGGGCCGCTCCTACAGGGTAATGCTCCACCCCTTGGGCTTGCGCCGCCTGCAAAGTTTGTAGGAGCGCGCCATGCGCGCGACCGATCCCGCGCATGGCGCGCTCCTACCGATCAAATACCAGGCGCATCCCCGGCCCTGGTTCGAGCAATTTGCCCTCGCGCGCGGCGAGTTCGCCGTTGACGAAGGTGGCGGCGATGCTCGCTCGGAAGGTCTCGCCTTCGAACGGCGACCAGCCGCATTTCGAGACGATCTCGGACTTGCGCACGGTGTGCGGCGTGGCCGGATCCACCAGCACGAGATCGGCGAAATACCCTTCCCGCAAAAAGCCGCGCTCGCGGATCGCGAACAAGGTCGCGGGCGCGTGCGAGGTCGTTTGGACCAGCCGCTCCAGCGTCAGTTTTCCATCGAACACATGCTCCAGCGCGGACTGCAGCGCGTACTGGATCAGCGGAATGCCGGATGGACATTGCGTGTAGGGACGCGATTTTTCCTCGGCGAGATGCGGGGCGTGGTCGGTGGCCAGGATGTCGAGGCGGCCGTCGGCCAGCGCCTGCAGGAGCGCGCTGCGGTCGGAGGCCGCCTTGATCGCGGGATTGCACTTGATCTTGCCGCCGAGGGTCGCGTAATCGGCGTCGCTGAACTTCAGGAAGTGCACGCAGGTTTCAGCGGTGATGCGCTTGTCCGCGGTGGGACCGGATTCGAACAACGCGAGTTCGTCGGCCGTGGAAACATGCAGGACGTGAAGTCGTGTGCCATGGCGGCGCGCGGTTTCCAACGCCCACCGCGTCGATTCGAGGCACGCTTCGCGCGAGCGGATCTCGGGGTGCAATCGCATCGGGATGTCGTCGCCGTATTCGGCCTTGGCTCCGTCCAGGTTGGCATGGATGATGCGGCTGTCTTCGGCATGCACCAGCACCGTGACCGGGGCGTCGCGGAACACGCCGTCCAGCGCGGCGGGATCGCTCACGCACAGATTGCCGGTCGATTCGCAAAGGAACACCTTGACGCCGGGAACCGTGCGTGGATCGAGCGCGCGGATCGCATCGAGGTTGTCGTTGCTGGCCCCGAAATAGAAGGCGTAGTTCGCGGGCGATGAACGCGACGCGATTTCGTACTTCTCTTCCAGCAGCGCGTGCGTCAGCGTGGCCGGCCTGGTGTTGGGCATTTCGAAGAAGCTGGTGACCCCGCCGGCCACCGCGGCGCGCGATTCCGAGCCGATGTCGGCCTTGGCGGTGTAGCCGGGTTCGCGGAAATGCACGTGGTCATCGATCATGCCGGGCAGCAGCCACAAGCCCGCGGCGTCGAACACCTGTTCGCCGGCTCGGAGCGGAAGATCCGTCCCGATGGCTTCGATCCGCTGGCCACGGATGCGCAGGTCGGCCTCGAACCTGCGGTCGTCGTTGACCAGTTCGGCGTGCTTGATCAGCCAGTCGGCCATTCACTGTTCTCCATGAGAGCGGCAGCGACGCAGCGTAAAGGATTCGGGCACGGGATCGAAACCGCCCTCGCACAGCGGCTGGCAGCGCAGGATGCGCCAGGCCGCGAGCACTCCGCCGCGCCACGGGCCGAAGCGGGCGATCGCGACGCTGGCGTAGGTCGAACAACTCGGGTGGAAGCGGCAACGCGCGCCGAGCAACGGACTCAGGAAGCGCTTGTAGAACTTGATGAGCAACAGCAGGACGCGGGTCAAGGCTGGCGGCCGGAAAATGAATGGGATCGTCCGGAGGCCGACGAAATCGGTTGCCCGGTTGGAATGACTACGCTATAACACGCGGTCGCATCTCCACAACTTCCGAGTGCAAGGGACATGGCAAAGTCGAAACACGACGCCGCCAAGCGCGGTGGCAGGAACGCGAGCCACGCGGCCAAGACGGTCAAGACCACGCGTGCGGTGAAGGCGGCGGCGAAGCCGGCCCACAAAGCCGCGCACAAGCCAGTGGCAAAGAAATCCCGCCCCGCGGCGACGGCGAACCGCAAGTCGGTCGGGGCGAAGAAGGTATCCAGGCCGCCCGCCACGAAGAAGGCGTCCAAGTCACCTGCCGTGAAGAAATCAACCAAATTGTCCGCCGTGAAGAAAACATCCAAACCGTCCCCCGTGAAGAAAACATCCAGCGCGGCCGCAGCGAAGAAGGCCAAGCCGCAGGCCACGAAAAAGACCGTCACGTCGCGCGCGGCCAAGAAGGCCGCCGTGTCCCGCCAATCGGCGATCCCGAAGGCTGTCTCTGTACCGAAATCTCGGGTATCGAACGCTGACGTTGCCGCCCAGGAATCGCGTCATCGTTCCGCGCCGCGCAAGCGGGTGCACCAGCGGCCGACCGGCGGGGTTGCCGCGCGTCTGAGCGCGGGCGGTGGCGACGAACAGACGATCACGCGGGAAGACGGCCGCTATGCGCTGCCTGCGTCGGTGACGATCGATCTGCCGAAAGGCTATCGACCCGGCGCAAAAGAGGAATACATGAATCCGAAACAGCTGGCGTACTTTCGCCAGAAGCTGAAGGAATGGCGCGATCAACTGGTCGAGGAGTCGCGCCAGACCATGGAGAACCTCCGCGAGGAAGTCCGCGACGTCGGTGACGACGCCGAACGCGCGACCCGGGAAACCGAGAACTCTCTGGAACTGCGTACCCGCGACCGCTACCGCAAGCTGATTTCCAAGATCGAAAAGGCGCTGCGCAAGATCGAGGAAGGCCGCTACGGTTATGGCGAGGAAACCGACGAGGAAATCGGCCTCGAGCGCCTCGAGGCGCGTCCGATCGCGACCTTGTCGCTGGACGCCCAGGAACGCCGCGAGCATCTGCAAAAGCAGATGGGCGACTAAGTCGACATCGCTCGTTCCGCGAGCGCGGTCGCGCCGGGGTGCGCGGCAATGGACGTCGAGCGTGCCGGTCGCGGGCGCGGCCCGCTCCTACAACAGCCGCCGTTGCAGGAGCGCGCCATGTGCGCGAATTGCGCTAGCCCGTAGGTTGGCTGATCCCCGACTTTGCCTGGGGACACCCAACATCGCTCAAGACGTTGGGCTTCACTGACGCTCAACCCAACCTGCGGGGCTCCGAAGCCATGGGTTCGCTCGTCGAGCGAGCGGAACCGCTCCTGCGTGCGTTTGCGAGCCGCGTCACCCTTGGGCGCTTGATCCGGGCGCGCGCCGCCACCATTCTCATCCCGACGCCCGCATTGCGGGCCTTTGCACAATCCTGTTCCCGGATCGACATGCCAAACGAAACTCCTGAAACCTTGACCCCGATCGTCGAGCTGCCGGTGCTGCCGCTGCGTGATGTGGTGGTGTACCCGCACATGGTGATTCCGCTGTTCGTCGGCCGGGAGAAGTCGATGAAGGCGCTGGAAGCCGCGATGGAGGGCGATCGCCGGATCCTGCTGGCGGCGCAGAAGCAGCCGGAGATCGACGATCCCGGTGAAGACGACCTGAATCTGGTCGGGACCATCGGCAGCCTGCTGCAAATGGTGAAGTTGCCCGACGGCACCGTGAAGGTGCTGGTGGAGGGCCAATCGCGTGCGCAATTGCAGCGGTGCTTCGAGACGGAAGGGATGTTGCGCGCCGAAGCGGTGTCCCTGCAGCCGGTGTTCGACCGACCGGCGAGCGAGCTGGAAACCGCCGCGCGCATGCTGGTCGGCCTGTTCGAGCAACTCGTGCGGCAGAGCCGCAAGTTGCCGCCGGAGGTGCTGACGGGCTTGTCCGGCATCGATGATCTTTCGCGGCTCGCCGATTCGGTTGCCGCGCATCTTTCGGTGCGCCTGTCGGACAAGCAGAAGGTGCTCGACACCATCGCGGTGGGTGCGCGAACCGAGATGCTGATCGGCCTGGTCGAGAGCGAGCTCGACCTGCAGCAGGTCGAGAAGCGTATCCGCGGGCGGATCAAGACCCAGATGGAGAAGAGCCAGCGCGAGTACTACCTCAACGAGCAGATGAAGGCGATCCAGAAGGAACTGGGCGACATCGAGGAGGGCGGCAACGAAATCGACGCGCTGGCGAAGAAGATCGAGGCCGCGGGCATGCCCAAGACGGTGCTCGCCAAGGCCAAGGCCGAGTTCAACAAGCTCAAGCAGATGCCGCCGATGTCGGCCGAGGCGACCGTGGTTCGCAATTATCTCGACTGGGTGACCAGCGTGCCGTGGAAGAAGCGCAGCAAGGTCCGCAAGGACCTGCGCGTGGCCGAGCAGGTCCTCGACGAGGACCATTACGGGCTCGAGAAGGTGAAGGAACGCATTCTCGAGTTCCTCGCCGTGCAGCAGCGCGTGAACAAGATCAAGGGTCCGATCCTGTGCCTGGTCGGTCCCCCGGGTGTCGGCAAGACCTCGCTGGGCCATTCGATCGCCCGCGCAACCAACCGCAAGTTCGTGCGCCAGAGTCTCGGCGGCGTGCGCGACGAGGCCGAGATCCGCGGCCATCGCCGCACCTACATCGGTTCGCTGCCGGGCCGGATCGTCCAGAACATGGCGAAGGTCGGGACGAAGAACCCGATGTTCATGCTGGACGAAATCGACAAGATGGCGATGGACTTCCGTGGCGATCCGTCCGCGGCGCTGCTGGAGGTGCTCGATCCCGAGCAGAACCACGCGTTCAACGACCACTACCTCGAGGTCGATTTCGACCTGTCCGAGGTGATGTGGATCGCCACGGCCAACTCCACGAACATCCCGGCGCCGTTGCTGGACCGCATGGAGGTGATCCGGATCCCCGGCTACACCGAGGACGAAAAAGTCGCGATTGCGACCAAGTACCTGCTGCCCAAGCAGATCAAGGGCGCCGGATTGAAAGAACATGAACTCTCGGTTTCCGAGGGATCACTGCGCGACATCATCCGCTACTACACCCGCGAGTCGGGTGTGCGCAACCTGGAGCGGGAACTGGCCAAGATCTGCCGCAAGGTAGTCAAGGAACTGACCCTCGCGGAAACAGGCAAGGCCGCGAAGAAACCGGCGGAGGCGGCGGCGCCGGGCAAGACAAAGAAGGCTGCCACCCGCAAGCGCGGTGCCGCGGTCAAGGTCGAATCGCGCAACCTCGACAAATACCTGGGCGTGCGACGCTTCGACTTCGGGCGCAAGGAAGATCAGAACGAGGTCGGCATGGTCACCGGACTTGCCTGGACTTCAGCCGGCGGCGACCTGCTCAACATCGAGGCGACCGTGGTGCCCGGCAAGGGCAAGCTGATCCTCACCGGCCAGCTCGGCGACGTGATGAAGGAGTCGATCCAGGCCGCGCAGTCGGTGGTGCGCGCGCGCAGCCAGTTGCTCGGCATCGCGGCGGATTTCCACGACAAATACGACATCCATGTGCACGTTCCGGAAGGCGCGACACCCAAGGACGGGCCGAGCGCCGGCATCGCGATGGCGACGGCGCTGGTATCGGCCCTGACCAAGGATCCGGTGCGCGCGGAGATCGCCATGACCGGCGAGATCACCTTGCGCGGCCGGGTGCTGCCGATCGGTGGCCTCAAGGAGAAGCTGCTGGCGGCGCATCGCGGCGGCATCACCACCGTGATCATCCCAGAGGAAAACAAGAAAGATCTCGCGGAGATACCGAAGAACATCACCGACGCGCTGACCATCCATCCGGTGCGCTGGATCGACCAGGTGCTGGAACTCGCCCTCGAGCATCCGTTGACGCCGTTGCCGGCCAATGCCGACCCGGTGGCGACGGAAACAGGCAAACTTGCGCCCGAAACTGCGCGCGAACCTGCAGACGAAAGCGGCCAGGCGCGCACGCACTGAATCCCCGCGGCGGCGATCTCGATCCGGTCGCCGCCGACCCTTCATTCGGCACTTGCAATTCGTGGAGCGGCATGTTCGCGTCGAGCGATACTGCGTGCGGCGTGACGGAGCGCTGAAATCCAAGCCCTGCCTTTATTGCGCCCCCTCCGGGGCGCTGGTATAAAGACCGGGCCGTACGACGCGCGAAGCGACTCCGCGCATCGAAACGGGTTGCAACACGACCGGATGGGACGCTTTCGCTCGCTTGGGGGATGCGTCTTTCCGCCGAACATTCCGCGGGCTGCTCTAAACCCAAGAGGGAGTCTCCATGAACAAAGCTGAATTGATCAATGCAATTGCCGATCACGCCGACCTGTCGAAAGCCGACGCCGGACGTGCACTCGATGCCGTGACGGACCAGATCAAGCGTGCCCTCAAGAAGGGCGACGACGTGTCGCTGGTCGGGTTCGGTACCTTCGTCGTGCGCAAGCGCGCCGCGCGTGCGGGCCGCAACCCGCGCACCGGCGACACCATCAAGATCAAGGCCTCGAAGGTGCCGGCGTTCAAGGCAGGCAAGGCGTTGAAGGATGCCCTGAACTGAGCTTCGCGTCCGGCCGGCACCCGCCGGTCGTGTGCATGTTTCCGACGGCCGACGCACTTCGCGTCGGCCGTCGCGTTTCGGAAACCCGCAACGTGTGTTCTGGAAACATTGCTTTCGTGCCGGACGCGGCAGGCGTGGCGCGGCTTGGCCGCGACCGTTTTGGTGCGGGCCGCGGCAGGCTGCCCGGTCATCGCGCGATGGATTGATCTCGCAGGATTCGCGGCACATGGATGTGCCGCCGCGGAGGCCGCTTGACGGCTGACGCGGCAAACGTGGCGCAGCTTGGCTGCAACCGTTTGCGTCCGGGCGGCGGCAGGATGCCCCGTCCCGGACAAAGGACGGGGTGCTTAGCTCAGCGGTAGAGCGTCTCCTTTACACGGAGAGGGTCGGGGGTTCGATCCCCTCAGCACCCACCATTTCCTGCGCTGGCGGCCGGCTTCGCTTACAATTGCTGGCTCATTCGATTCGATTGTCACGGCGGTAACCCATGCTGCAAGCCATCCGCAACATGTTCAAAAGCTGGATCGTCATCGCGATCTTCGGCGTACTGGTGGTCGTTGCGTTCCTGTTCTTCGGCATCGAGGGTTACTTCAGCCAGAGCAACGCGACCTGGGTGGCGAAGGTCGACGGCCACGAGATCTCGCAGCAGGATTTCAATACGGCGTTCACCAATTACCAGCAGCAGCAGATGAACTCGCCGGGCAACACCATGGACGCCGCGGACTTCCAGAAGCCCGAGGTCAAGCAGGCCGTGCTCAAGCAGGTCGTCAACCGGCAGTTGCTGTTGAACGAGAATGACAAACTGGGGATCAAGGTGCCCGACGCCGCCGTGCGCGAGCAGATCGCCTCGTACCCCGTTTTCCAGGTCAACGGCAAGTTCGATTCCAGCTCCTACCTCGCATGGCTGGCGCAGCAGCGCAAGAGCGCGGATCAGTTCCAGGACGAGATCCGGTCCGACCTTGCCACCCGCCAGTTGCCCGAGGCCGTCGTCGCCACCGCGTTCGCGACCAAGGCCGAGGCGGAGGCCTTCCTGCGCCTGCAACTGCAACAGCGTGATTTCAGTTTCGTCGACCTGCCGCCGCCTGCGCCAACCCAACAACAAAGCACAGTGACCGAGGACGAGGTCGCGCATTACTACAAGGCGCACCAGTCCGAATTCATGACACCCGAGCAGGTTGCGCTGAATTACATCGATCTCGACGCCGCGACGATGAAGGTGACGCCGGACCTCAGCGACAAGGCCCTCAAGGCGCGTTACGAGAAGGAAAAGGCCAGCTTCGTGAGCCCGCCACAGTGGGAGGTCGCGCACATCCTGGTCAAGCTGCCGGCCAAGCCGACCGCCGCCGAGAAGCAGACCGCGCTGGCCAAGGCACAAAAGGTCGATGCGCTGGCGAAGGCACCTGGCGCCGATTTCGCCAAGTTGGCCGAAGAATATTCCGATGACCTGGGCTCCAGGCGGCAGGGCGGCGACCTCGGCTGGCTGTCGAAAGGCGACGCGGGCCCGGAATTCCAGGCCGCGCTGGACAAGCTCAAGAAGGGCGAAGTCTCCGCGCCGGTACTCACGTCCGATGGCTACCACATCATCGACCTGCGCGACATGCGCGAAGGACACTCCGAGAGCTTCGCCCAGGTGCGCGACCAGTTGGCCGCCGAAGCAAAAAAAGACGCGCGCAAGGACACCTACCAGGACGTCGGCAACAAGCTCACCGACATGATCTACAACGATCCGACGTCGCTGAAACCGGTGGCGCAGAAGCTCGGGTTGACCATCGAGACGACGCCGCTGTTCGGGCGCGACGGCGGCAAGAGCGGTATTGCCGCGGATCCGAAGGTGGTGAAGGCCGCGTTTTCGGACATGGTGCTGGTGCAGGGCAATACCTCCGACCCGATCGACCTCGGAAACGAACACATGGTCGTGATCCACGTGGAAAAGCACGTTCCGGTGGCGCCGAAGCCCCTGGACGAAATCCGCGACCAGATCCACAAGGACATCGTCCAGCAGCGCGTGCATGACTCGGCAAAGACGCTCGCGGACACGACGTTCGGCAAGCTGCAGGGCGGCACCTCGCTGGATGCGCTGGCGCAGAAGGTCGGCCAGGATGTGCAGAAGAAAACCGGCGTGATTCGCAACGCGCAAGACCTGGATCCGGACCTCGTCAAGGCGGTATTCAAATTGGCACACCCGGCGAAGGGCGCCGATACCAAGGCGCTGGTGCCGATGGAGAACGGGCATTACGCGCTGGTGGTGTTGCACTCGGTGATACCGGGTGATCCTTCGAAGGTCCCGCCGGAAGCGCAGGGATTCCTGCGCGAGCAAATGGCGCGCGCCTACGGCAATGCCGACATCCAGGCATTCCTCGACATCCTGCGCGGGCAGGGCAAGATCGAGGTCGCCAAGCAGCGCCTGTAGGAGCGGGCGTGCTCGCGACGCGTGTGGCGCAAGCAGCCTTCCCTGGCGCGTGGCGCCGGTGCGGCCATCCTTGGCCGCCCGCTACTCGCGCCATCCATGGCGCTCGCCCTTCGGGCCGCCTTTGGCGTTCGGGCGCGCTCCTGCGCGCCACGTCGAAGCGGCGCGTGATGCCACTGGCATCGCGCAAGCGCCGCTTCTCACCCTACATTTCCAGACCCGCCATCCCCAGGGTGTTGTAGCCCGCGTCGACGTAGGTCACCTCGCCGGTGATGCCCGACGCCAGATCCGAGCACAGGAACGCGGCGGCGTTGCCGACCTCGTCGATCGTGACGCTGCGGCGTAGCGGTGTGACGCGCTCGACGTGGTCGAGCATCTTGCGAAACCCGGCGATGCCGGCCGCGGCGAGGGTCTTGATCGGCCCGGCGGAGATCGCATTGACCCGGGTGCCGTCGGGGCCAAGGTTGTAGGCGAGATAGCGCACGTTGGCCTCGAGGCTGGCTTTCGCGAGCCCCATGACGTTGTAGGACGCCAGCGCGCGGTCGGCGCCGAGATAGGTCAGGGTGAGGATCGCGCCCTTGCGGCCCTGCATCAGCGGACGCGCGGCCTTGGCGAGAGCGGCGAGGCTGTAGCTCGAAATGTCATGGGCGATCCTGAAGTTCTCGCGGGTCAGCCCGTCCAGAAATTCGCCCTGCAAGGCTTCGCGCGGAGCGAAGCCGATCGAGTGGACCAGAATGTCGAGGCCATCCCAACGCTCGCCCAGGGTTTGGAACAGCGATTCGATGTCGCCGTCGCGGCCGACATCGCATGGCAGCACGATGTCCGAACCGAGCTGGGTCGCCGCTTGGTCCACCCGGCCGCGGAGTTTTTCATCGACGTAGGTGAAGGCGAGCTCCGCGCCTTCACGGTGCATCGCTTGCGCGATTCCCCAAGCGATCGAGCGGTTGCTGATGATGCCGGTGACGAGCGCGCGCGTGCCTTCGAGGAAACCCATGTTCGCGGTACTCCGTGTCGGAACGTCGAGAGCGCCATTGTACGGGCGCTCCGATACGCGCTCCGGCTAGCCGCCCAC
>JBOHYO010000029.1:0-6722 GCA_050737935.1 Rhodanobacteraceae bacterium | reverse complement strand
ATCAAGGTGTATTGCTACACCTCATGCTGCCGTTCGACTTGCATGTGTTAGGCATGCCGCCAGCGTTCAATCTGAGCCAGGATCAAACTCTTCACTTAAGGTTTCGACAACCCGAAGGCTGTCTATTCTGAGTAGAGTCCGAACCCTGAACTGCAATTCATCGCTGAATCACTATGGTTCAAAGGTTTGGACGTCTTGCATCGATGAACTTTCATCCACCTGCAAGCCGCCCACACAAGTCACCTGTGCACACTGTCAAGGAACTTTGCGGTGCGTCACCTTGCGGTTCCGCGTCGCGTGACGTTTCGTCTCGCGAGCCGCCCATTGTAGCCAAGTTCCCGGGGCTGTCAACAAATTTCCGGAGAAACTTTCTGCTGCCTCGGAACCGCCCGCAACAACTTCTGTTGCGCGGGCCGACAAGGATAGCGGGATCGTTTCGGGTTGGGAAGTGACGGCGGCGAAACGGCGCTACACTGCGGCTTTCCGCCTGCAAGGCCGACCCGCAATGCGCCCTGCTTACTGGCTGTTCGTGCCCATCGTTGCCGCAGCGCTGGCGTGTGCCGCTTGCGCCGCCGCGCCAGCAGCGCCTGCAACGTCGGCGGATGTACCGACGATCGTGCTGAACAGCCACCGGTTCACCGTGGAAATCGCCGATACACCCCCGGCAAGGGCGCACGGACTCATGGACCGCACCGAGATGCCGGCCGATCACGGCATGCTGTTCATTTTCCCGGATTCGGAACCTCGCACGTTCTGGATGAAGGACACCCTGATCCCGCTGGACATCCTGTTTTTCGACGAAGCGCAGCGTCTGGTGTCGGTCCAGGAGGACGTCCCGCAGTGCCGGTCGGATCCCTGCCCGGTCTACCCGAGCATCGCGCCGGCGCGCTACGTGCTGGAACTCAACGCCGGGGTCGCCGCGAAACTGGGCGTCCGCAGGGGCGACGTAATCACCTTCTCGGACCTGCCCTCGGGCACCCAGTGAAACACGCCATCCTTGCTTTGCACGCACGTGAAGTTCCTGGGCAATGGCACCAGCCGCCCCGGCGGCTCGCTGTCGTACCACCGATCGTCGAAGGGAATGAATTCACGCACCCTGCTCTCCTTGTCCTGATGACGGCTCCATGCCAGCACACGCGCGTGAACCTGGCATGACCCAAATGGGGCAAGCATGTGGCGAACCGGTCTCGATCGGCGGGGCGTGATGTTGTCGTCGACGCGCGGCGCGTAAACGGCCGAAACTCGAGCGGGGCCGCGCTTTCCGCGAGCGACCCGAAGCCGGGGGCGCAACGCGGATCAGTCGACTTCGATCATCTCGAAATCGTCCTTGGTGACCCCGCAATCCGGGCACGTCCAGGTGTCCGGGATATCCTCCCAGCGGGTGCCGGGCTCGATGCCTTCTTCCGGAAGCCCGGCTTCTTCTTCGTAGATGAAGCCGCACACCACGCACATGAACTTGCGATAGGCGGCGACGGTTTCGGCGGAAGCATTCATGATGTGCGGATGAGGTGACGCAATGGACGATAAGCCCTATTGTCGCAAGTTGCGCGCCCGCATGAAAGCGAACCCTTGACGCAAGTCAACTCGTCGATGCCACAGCAACCGCCCTTCCGCCGCCGCTGCGCTTCGACAAGGCCCGGAACAGGCCTGTACGCGATCACCGACGGCCCCCGCGAAGATCTCTGCGCCGTGGTGCGGGCGGCGCTGGAGGGCGGCGCGACGATGCTGCAATACCGGGACAAGACCCGCGACGCAGACCGCCGCTTGCGCGAAGCGCGTGCGCTGGCGGCGTTGTGCACTGAATTCAGGGCGCCGCTGATCGTCAACGATGACATCGAGCTCGCCCGCGCGAGCGGCGCCGCGGGGGTGCACCTCGGAGAATCCGATGAGGCCATTTCCGTCGCGCGCGCCGCGCTCGGCGCCAACGCGATCATCGGCGTGTCGTGCCACGACTCGCTCGAACGCGCGCGCGACGCCGCCGCGGAGGGCGCCGATTATCTGGCGTTCGGCGCGTTCTTCCCGTCGACCACCAAACCCGGCGCCCGCCACGCCACGCCCGATTTGTTGCGCAAGGCACGCGGGCTCGATCGCCCGCTGGTGGCGATCGGCGGCATTACCGCCGAAAATGGCGGATCGCTGATCGCTGCGGGCGCGGATTTCCTGGCGGTGATCTCTGCGCTGTTCCGCACCCGGGACGTACGCGCGCAGGCACGCCGCTTCGCAAAGTTGTTTGACGCGGATCGGCGCGTACAACCGGGGTCAGGTTCACTTTCCAGCGCACCTTCATCCCTCCGGGAAAAACCTTGAGAAAGTGAACCTGACCCCATTCTTGCGTCTTGCACCGAGAACCATTGATGCCGAACAATCATGACCTCTTCCAGCGCGCGTTGAACGTCCTCCCCGGTGGCGTCGATTCGCCGGTGCGCGCGTTCAAGTCGGTCGGCGGCGAACCGTTCATCACCGCGCGCGCGGAGGGTCCGTACCTCTGGGACGTGGAAGGCGGGCGCTACATCGACTACGTCGGCTCGTGGGGCCCGATGATCGCCGGCCACAACCATCCGCACGTGCGCGAGGCCGTGGAGCGCGCGGTCCGCGACGGCTTGTCGTTCGGCACCCCGTGCGCCGCGGAGGCCGAACTGGCCGAGGCGATCCGCGACCTGATGCCCTCGCTCGAGATGCTGCGCTTCGTCAATTCCGGCACCGAGGCCACGATGTCGGCGGTCCGGCTCGCTCGGGGCGCGACCGGACGCGACCGGATCGTGAAGTTCGAGGGTTGCTACCACGGCCACGGCGACTCGTTTCTGGTGAAGGCAGGCTCCGGCGCACTCACCTTCGGCGTACCCGATTCGCCGGGCGTGCCGAAAGCGCTGGCCGATCTCACGGTCACCCTCGCCTACAACGACGCCGATGCCGCACGTGCACTGTTCCAGGAAATGGGCAGTGAGATCGCGTGCGTGATCGTCGAGCCAGTCGCGGGCAACATGAATTGTGTCCCGCCGCGCCCGGGATTCCTCGAGACCCTTCGCGAGCTGTGCACTCGCGACGGCGCATTGCTGGTCTTCGACGAGGTGATGACGGGATTCCGGGTCGCCACGGGTGGCGCGCAGGCCCTGTACGGCGTGACTCCGGATCTCACGACCCTCGGCAAGGTGATCGGCGGCGGGATGCCAGTCGGCGCTTACGGCGGCCGCCGCGACCTGATGGAACAGGTTTCGCCGACAGGCCCTGTCTATCAGGCCGGAACCCTGTCGGGAAACCCGGTCGCGATGGCCGCGGGTCTCGCGATGCTCGACCTGGTCCGGGAGCCCGGCTTCCACAACGGGCTCGCGCACAGGACGCAAGTCCTCACCGATGGACTCACCGCGTGCGCCCGCGAGGCCGGCGTACCGTTTTCGACCAACTGCGTGGGCGGGATGTTCGGATTGTTCTTCAGCGCGGGGCCGGTGGAAACCTTCCTGCAAGCCACGTCCTGCGACACGGCGGCATTCCGGCGCTTCTTCCACGTGATGCTGGAGCGGGGGGTGTATTTCGCGCCCAGTCCGTTCGAAGCCGGGTTCATGTCGGCAGCGCATGGCGATGGCGACATCGCGGACACCCTGGACGCCGCACGCGTGGCGTTCGCGGAAGCAGCGCGGGCCTGAAGAAGAAGAAGGGGGTCAGGTTCACTTTCGCGATTCATCCCGTGGCTCGTCGTCGCGTGTGAAAGTGAACCTGACCCCCTTCTTGGCCCCGCTTTACCAGACGCCCGTATTCGGCATCGACATCCAAGGTTCCGAGGCCGGCAACGGGTCGCCCTTCTGCAGCAGCTCGATCGAGATCAGGTCGGGCGAGCGCACGAACGCCATATGTCCGTCGCGCGGCGGCCGGTTGATCACAATGCCCATCGACTGCAGGTTCGCACAGGTGGCGTAGATGTCCTCCACGCGAAAGGCCAGGTGACCGAAGTTGCGGGCGGAGCCGTAGTCCTCTTGCGAATCCCAGTTCCAGGTCAGCTCGATTTCCGCGTCCGGGCTATCCGCCGCCGACAGAAACACCAGCGTGAACTTCCCCTGCGGCACCTCCCTGCGCCTTGCCTCGCGGAGCCCCAGGCCCTCGCAGTAGAACCTGAGCGATGCATCCAGGTCGCGCACGCGCACCATGCTGTGCAGGTATTTCATGCTTGTCCTCCGGGGCGATGCCGAGCTTCATCGGCGTGGGTTATCGTGGGCACGTTCTGCTGGCACCGCAAGAGGAGGCGATCCGATGGCCCAGAAGTTCGACACGCTCGCCGTGCACGCGGGCGCGGAACCCGACCCCGCGACGGGCGCAATCGCACCGCCGATCCAGCTCTCGACCACGTTCGTCCACGATCCGTCGGGCGACGACGACGCCTACAGCTACCAGCGCAAGGACCATCCGACCCAGCGCCGCCTCGAAACGGCACTCGCGGCGTTGGAAGGCGGCGAGCGCGCATTGGCCTTCGCCTCGGGCATGGCAGCGGTCGCCGCGGTGCTGGACACGTTGCAGCGAGGCGAGCGGGTGGTGGTTCCCGAAGACTGCTACGTCGGCACCCGTGGCTATGTCACCGAGGTGTTGCCCGAACGCGGCGTCGAAGTCGTGACCGTCGACACCACCGACCTCGGCGCCGTCCGCGATGCATGCGGCGACGGAGCGGCCCTGCTGTGGGCCGAGTCGCCGTCGAACCCGCGCATGCGGATCAGCGACCTTGCCGAACTTGCGCGGATTGCACACGCGCACGATGCGCGATTCGCCTGCGACAACACCTTCGCAACCCCGGTGCTGCAGCGCCCACTCGAGTTCGACGCCGACATCGTGATGCACTCCACCACCAAATACTTCGGCGGCCACAGCGATGTGCTGGGCGGCGCGCTGATCTTTGCGCGCAACGACGAGTTCGCCCAACGCATCGCGCAGCGGCGCCTGCTGACCGGCGCGATCCTGGCTCCATTCAGCGCCTGGCTGACGCTCCGCGGCTGCCGCTCGCTGTCGGCGCGGATGGCGCTGCATTGCGCGAACGCGCGCAAGGTCGCCGGCTTTCTCGCAAATCATCCGGCCGTCGAACGCGCGAACTATCCCGGCTTGGCCGGGCATCCGGGTGATGCCATTGCCTCGCGGCAGATGCGGGATTTCGGCGCGATGCTGAGCATCGAATTGCGCGGTGGTTACGACGCCGCCGTCGCGCTCGCGCGCAACACCCGGATTTTCACCAATGCGACCTCGCTGGGCGGATGCGAGTCGCTGATCGAGCACCGCGCTTCGGCCGAGGGCGAGCACACCCAGGCACCGCCCGCACTGGTGCGGATCTCGGTGGGACTCGAAGATGCCGACGACCTGATCGCCGATCTCGCACAGGCGCTCGAGAAATAAGGGGACGGAGGCTGAGGTTTCCCCACGATTTTGACCTTGCGATCAAGGCGTTGCGCGCTGATTGAAGGAAGAGCGCGCGCATGATGCGATGATTCCTCAGGGTTACGAAGCCAGAGGAGACCGCACCATGCGCGCCACCCGAGTATTGCAAAAGTGTCTGGGCGATGCACTTCAGCCGATGCATGCGTTGCGCCGTCGAGTGCTATTGCTGTCCGTGGAAGCGTTGATTGCGGGGCGCCGCCTGACCCTGATGGACGTCGCCCGTGCGTGGCCCGGCGCGGAGCGCATCCGTACGCCGCTGAAGGCGCTGGATCGACTGTTGGGCAACGATCATCTGCACGTGGAGCGTGCACACATCCACGCAGCCATGGCGCGCTGGTTGCTGCGCGGCCCGCACCCGGTGATCGTGCTGGATTGGTGCGATCTGAAGGCGGATCGAAGCTGGCATTTGCTACGCGCCGCTGTCCCCGTCGGCGGCCGCACTTTGACCATATTGGACATGGTGTTCCCCGATGGACAGCAAGGCTCGCCAGCTGCCGAGAAGCACTTTCTGCACTGTCTGGCCAACATGATTCCTGCCGATGTGCAGCCGATATTGGTCACCGATGCCGGATTCCGTGCGCCGTGGTTTCGTGCCGTCGATGCGATGGGCTGGCATTGGCTGGGACGTTTGCGGCATCGTACGCTGGTGAAGCCTGTCGAGGCGCCGGACGAAGCCAGTGAATGGGTGCCGTGCCGGGCGCTTTATACGTTGGCCGAAGCGGCACCACGCGACCTGGGGCTGATGGATACAGTGCGCGCCAAGCCGTGGCGCTGTCGCGTTGTGGTGCATGCCAAGCCGCTCAAAGGACGCAAGCTGCGCAACCGTCGAGGCGAACCCTCACGCACCAAGAAAAGCAAGGAAAGTGCGGCGCGTGAGCGCGAGCCATGGCTACCCGTCGCTTCACCCGCACTGGCGCACTTGAACGCCAGGCAGCCCGTTGCGCTCTACGCACGGCGCATGCAGATCGAGCTGTCCTTCCGCGATCTCAAATCCCACCGCTACGGTCATGCCTTTGAGGACAGTTTGACCCGCAAGCCCAAGCGCATCGAAGTGCTGTTGTTGCTCCACACGATGGCAGCCTTCGCCAGTTGGCTGGTCGGCATGGCTTGCGAAACCGCGGGCATCGATCAGTGGCTGACGCCTTGTCGAGCCAAGCGGCGGCTGTACTCGATCATGCGTCTGGGCCGTGAGGCGCTGGTGCGACGATGGTCAAATGCCAAGCTCGAAGAACTCATGGAACAGCTACGAAAGCCACGTCCGGCACTGCTCGATCAGATGGCCGTGGCAGCATGAAAACGTGGGGAAACCTCAG
>JBOHYO010000028.1:0-3682 GCA_050737935.1 Rhodanobacteraceae bacterium | reverse complement strand
TGCACAACGACAGCCTGGGCTTCGAGGCGATGGCCCGCCCCGGCGAACTGAACTTGATGACCGCCGGACGCGGCATCGCGCACGCGGAAGAAACGCCGCCAAAGAATTCCGGCAAGCTGCACGGCGTGCAGTTGTGGGTGGCGTTGCCGGAAGCCGAACGCGGGCGCGAACCCGCATTCGACCATCACCGCGACCTTCCGATGCTGGAGCCGGGCGGCGGGCAGGTTCAGGTGTTCATGGGCGAACTCGGCGGCCTGCATTCCGCCGGCCGCGCTTTCTCACCCATGGTCGGCGCGGAAATCCGGACCGACGGCGCCAGCACGCTGCGCGTGCCGCTCGATCCAGCCTGGGAACACGCGCTGGTCGTCATCGAAGGCGAATTCGAGTTGGACGGCGTCCGGCTCGCACCCGGTGCCTTGCATTACCTCGGTACGCATCGCCATGGGCTGGAATTCGAGAATCGCGCCGCGGCACGCGCCGTGCTCATTGGGGGCGCGCCGTTCGACGAGAGCATCGTCATCTGGTGGAATTTCGTGGCACGCACCACGGACGAAATACGCGAAGCACGTGACGATTGGGGAGCGGGGCGCCGCTTCGGCGAGGTCAAGGCCTATCGAGGTGAACGGCTCGAAGCGCCGGAACTCGCGGGACGTCTGCGCGCGAGTCGGTAGGACCGGATTGGGGGTCTCGGCAACAAAAGAACCCAGGGACCAAGGGCTCGTTTTCGCTGGAAATGGTGGCTAGGGGCGGGATCGAACCGCCGACCTCAGCATTATGAGTGCCGCGCTCTGACCGGCTGAGCTACCTAGCCACGATGGCAATTGTACCGGCCGTGCCTCCGGCGCGGTGCGCGCCGCGGTGGCCGCTTGCCGCGCGTCGGGCCGCGCAAGCAGCCGGTCAGTCTAGCGAATGCGCAAGCGCTGTCAATCATCCGCCAAGGTGCGCATGCATGAACGATATACTGTCGTTCGATCACCACGGGGTTTGCGAGCCGCACCATGCGACGCTTTCATCTCGCCGAACCGCTGGTGATGCTGGCGACTGTCGTGCAGTGGCTGATCCTTTCGATCTTCACCGGCGCCGTAATCGGCGTCGGGTGCACCATCTTCCTGCGAATCCTGTTCGCCACTGCCGGCCGCGCATACGCGGCGCCCCTGTGGGTGCAGATGTTGCTGCTGCCGATCGGCGGGATCGCCAACGGCTTGCTGCTGCACTACGGCTACCGGTTGAGCCGCAGCGGGTTCAAGGACAACCCGATCGTCGCGGTCAACCAGCAGCAGGGCAAGATGCCGTTCCGCACCTTGTGGATCAAGCCGCTGGCGGCGCTGGTCACGCTGGGCTGCGGCGGCTCGGCCGGCAAGGAAGGACCGTGCTCGCATATCGGCGCCAGCCTGGCGGCGGGAGTCGGGAGGGTGCTGCATCTCAATCCGGAAATGCGCAAACGCCTCCTCGCGTGCGGGGTGAGTGCAGGTTTCGCGAGCGTGTTCGGCACCCCGATCGCCGGCGCGATCTATGGAGTCGAGGTGCTGGCGATCGGGCGCATCCGCCACGACTTCCTGTTTCCCGGCATCGTCGCCGGTGTCACCGCGTTCGAAGTCTCGCGGTATCTCGGTGTGCCGTATCCCGTGTATCACATAGCTTTCGTCGGCGATTTCACCGAACTGCTATTCCTCAAGACGGTGGTGATCGGCATCCTGTGTGGTGCGGTCGCATGGATCTTCGTGGAACTGACCGGGACGATGCGGAACGCCGCGGGCTGGCTGCGCAGGCGTTACGCGCTGTGGCCGCCGCTGATGCCGCTGCTGGGTGGCGTTGCGCTGGCGCTGCTGGTGCTCGCGATCCCGACGCAATATCTCGGCTTGAGCCTGCCGCTGATGGAGAATGCGCTGCACGGCGCGCCGGTGCCTTACCTCGGATTCCTGTGGAAGGCGCTGCTGGTGGCGATCACGCTGGGTTCGGGTTTCTACGGTGGCATCGTGACGCCGCAGTTCGTGATCGGCGCCGTCACCGGCGGTGCGTTCGCGCACCTGCTCGGACTCAAGGCCGCGCTGGGCGCGGCGGTCGGACTGGTGGCGGTGGTGGCGTCGGCCTCCAACGCGCCGATCGCTGCGATCCTGATGGGCGTGGAATTGTTCGGGGCGGATTCCACCCTGTACGTTGCCGGCGCCTGCGTCGCTGCGTACCTCATCATCGGCCACCGCAGCGTGTACCCCGAACAGCAGATCGCCTACAGCAAGTCGTCGTGGATCTTTGCCCGCGCCGACCTGCCGGTGGGGCAGGAGAAGGTGCGGCTGTCCTACGGGCTGCTGCGCTGGTGGCGGATGCGGCGCAAGCGCGCCAAGCAAACCGGTGGGGGCAGTAAGAAAGCGTAAGCGAGTAGCGGGACGGGTTGAATGGGTATTGTGGCGTATTGTTTAGCGAGCACTCGGCACGTTTGCAAGTGACGCACGGCGTGCGTGTAGCGAGTCTGCCGCTGCAACAATGCGGACGCATTCGTGTCTTACGTCGGCCGTGGGGGCGGGCTATGGAATTTTGGGTCGGAGTTACCAACAACGCCTGGTTCAGATTCCTGTCGGAAAAGAAGGCAGACGAGGTCAATTTCTGGCAGCCAAGCGAGCGGCCGCCTTTTGTTGGTGCTCCGATTGGTATGCCGTTCCTGTTCAAGTTGAAGCGGCCCAATAACCATATTGCGGGCGGCGGCTTCTTCGTCACCTACAGCCGTTTGCCGGTTGCCATCGCTTGGGAGGTATTCGGAGAAAAGAACGGTGCCGCCTCTCTTGATCAGCTGTTGTCGCTGCTTCAGCAGGGTTCGGGTGGGAACCAGGCGCTGCGGGAGATTGGCTGCACCGTTTTGGCAAACTGCTTTTATTTTGAACAGCGCCAATGGCTAGCGAATCCGCCCGGCTTTGCAAATAACGTCGTCGTCGGCAAGCGTTACCGCACCGAGACCGTGGAAGGCGACGCGCTTTGGACTGCCACCGAAGACCGGTTGCAACTACAGCAGGTGAACGATGCCACGCGCACACGTGGCTATGGCGACGCAACTTGGGTGAGGCCTCGTCTGGGCCAAGGGGCGTTTCGTGTTTTGGTGACGGATGCCTATGAGCGACGGTGCGCGATCACGGGAGAAAATACTTTGGTGGCGCTTGAGGCAGCCCACATAGTTCCCTACGCGAAAGAACAAAGTCACGATGTCCGCAACGGATTGTTATTGCGCGCGGACTTCCACAGATTGTTCGATGCAGGCTTGGTCAGCGTTTCCGGTGACATGAAGGTAAAGGTGAGTCCACGAATACGAGAAACGTGGTTCAACGGGAAAAATTATTATCGGCTGAATGACCGCCAGCTTGCGGTCACACCGACACTGCCCGAACTCCGTCCGGATCCGGACCGACTGGATTGGCACTACAGGAACGTCTTTCAACCCTGACGGATGATCGCTCGCTGCCAAGCGCACCGAGTGATGGATCGACGCGACAACAACGGACGAAATGGCGCGCTCGGCGGGATTCGAACCCACGACCCCTGCCTTCGGAGGGCAGTACTCTATCCAGCTGAGCTACGAGCGCACTGTCGCGATTGCCACACGAGCCGCCGATGATACAGGCGCGGACGGCGAATTTCCGCAGAGCGTCGACACTGGATCGCGGTCGCCGACGCGAAGTGTGTCCTACAGAACCAC
>JBOHYO010000027.1:0-2168 GCA_050737935.1 Rhodanobacteraceae bacterium | reverse complement strand
AGTACGTCCTTCTCGCCGTCTGCCCCGCGTGTCGCGTTTTTCAATTCGCGTGCGCGTTCTTTCATCGCGGCGCGCTCTTCGGCGGTGAATCCTGCGGAGGATTTGCTGGTCTTGGTGGTCTTCTTCTCAGCCATGACTGGTTTCCTGCATTCGACGGATCGCGTTGCCTCGATTGTGCCTGCTTTGGCGCTCAATCGCGATCCGGCGCGCCCAGCGGGAACAGCGGACGGTAGGGCCGGGCTTCCTTCACGCAACGCGCAAACGATGCCCGGGCCAGCAGTCGCGCGCGATACGTACGCACATTGGTGAATTTCGGGTCGATCCCGTGCGTCCAGTCGGCATAGAACAATGCCGGTGCGGCCGCGCAATCGGCGAGGCTGAATGTGTCGCCTGCGGCCCATTCGTGACCGGCCATGCGCTGGTCGAGCCACGCATATGATGTTTCGAGCGTGCGGCGCGCCTCCTCGACGCCGAATGGATCGCGGTCGGCTTCCGGGCGGAGCTGATTGGCCACGATCCGCTGCATGTGCGCGTGAATGTAGTTGTCGAAGAAGCGGTCCAGCATCCGCACCTCGATTGCCGCATCCGGGTCGGCGGGGATCAGCCGCGATGGACCCGGGTGGTGGACACCGAGGTATTCGATGATGCTGGTCGCCTCCATGACCTGGCGAGCGCCTTCGACCAGCAGCGGGAAACGCTGGATCGGCCAGCGCTTGGCGAACTCCGCGTAGATCCCGGGGTTTTCCGGCGCCAGCATCTGGAACTTGAACGCGGTGGCGTTCTCGTAGAGCGCGATCAGCGCCTTCTGGGTGTAGGACGAAAACGGGTGGCCATAGAGTTGCATGGGCGGCTCCGGTGCAAGGGGCGAGGATACGACGGGCGGGGCGGTCCGGGTTCGACATCGCGCCGCGACGTTACACTGGGAGCCCGTGCGAGGGGACCACGATGGCGCATCCGGAATCCCGGCCCGTAGATATCCGCAGCCAGCATCCGCTGTGGGACGAGCGCGATGCCTCCGGCCGGCGCGCGATGCTGGCCGAGATCCTGGCGCAGGTGTCGCACGAGGCGCTGCAGGGTGACACCCTGGAAGCCGTATTGAAGGCAATCGTCGAGTGCATCACCCGCCGCCTGCCGGTGACGATCGCCAGCATCATCCTGCTCAACGAGGCGCGCACCCATTTCGTGCAGGAAGTCTGGTCGGGCCGGATCGAACTCGAATTGCCGGGTGGAATGCCGTGGCCGGTCACGCGGGGCGCCGCGGGCCGCTGCGCCCGTAGCGGGATGAGCCAATTGATCACCGACCTCTCGTCCGACCCGGACTACGTGCCGGGCAATCGCGACGTCTGCTCCGAATACCTCGTTCCCATCCGGCACCGCGGCCGCCTGCACGGCGTGCTGAACCTGGAGAGCACGCGCGGCGATTTCTTCACGCCCGACGTATGCGCGGCGTTCGACGCGATCGCCGAGCAGGTCGCGGGCGCGATCCACGCGGCGCGGCTGGTACGCGAGCTGGAAACGGCCAACCGCCGGTTGCGCGAGCTGTCGATGATCGACGGGCTGACCGGCATCGCCAACCGCCGCTGCTTCGATGCCCGCATCCGCGAGGAATGGCGCCGCCATGCGCGCGGAGGCGAACCGCTGGCACTGTTGATGGTGGACGTCGATTGCTTCAAGGCGCTCAACGATGCGCTGGGCCATTTGCATGGCGATGAATGCCTGCGCGACATCGCGCGGTTGTGCAGCGATGCCGTGCGCGATGGCGGCGACCTCGTCGCGCGCTACGGCGGCGAGGAACTGGCCATCCTGTTGCCCCGGTGCGCGCTGGACGACGCGGCGCGCGTGGCCGGGCACCTGTGCGGAAGCGTGCGGGGGCGCCGGATGCCGCATCCGGATTCGCCGGTGGGCCCTTGCATCACGGTGAGTATCGGCGTGGCCGCGGTACTTCCAGCCGAGGGGCTGTCGCCGGAAGACCTGATCGGGGCGGCGGACCGTGCGCTCTACGTCGCGAAGCGCCGGGGCCGGGACGGCGTCGCGACGCAACCAGCTGAGTGACGACGCCTGGCGGGCCGCGGGTGCGGGGTTGTATTGCCGGATTTGCGGCCTCACGTCTTGCCCATGGCCAAGGGTTTCGTCAACGACGATGCGGTGCAAGAGCAGATCGACGCGAC
>JBOHYO010000026.1:0-6793 GCA_050737935.1 Rhodanobacteraceae bacterium | reverse complement strand
GCGCCAGCATGAAGGAGAACTCGGGAATCACGCCGTGGCGGGCGCACAGCTCGGCCACCGCCAGCGTCTGGTCCGGCCGCGTGCCCTTGCGGATTTCCTTCAGCATCGCGCCGCTCGGCGATTCCGCGCCGATGTAAGCCATCCGCAACCTGCTCTTGCGCACCAGTTTCCAGGTGCTCTCGGAAAGCTTGAGCAGTGCATCGGCGCGCGCGAAACACCACCACGGCATCTCGAACCTGGCCATGACTTCGAGCATGGGAATCATGTCCTGCTCACGGTCGAAGAAGTTGTGGTCGTAGAAAAGAATGGAATCAGCGCCGAGTTCGTACTTGAGATAATTCAGCTCGCGCTCCAGCCGCGCGGTCGGCGGCAACGCGGTCGCGCCGCCGAACATCGCGGCCACGCCACAGAAAGTGCAGCGGAAGCGACAGCCGATCGACGCCTGATGCACTGCCGTACGGCGCCCGAGAAACGTGCTGCCCAGATATTTTTCCAGGTCGCCCAGCTTCCCGTACGGCAGCAGCATGGGCGCGACATCGCCGTGATGGAATTTCCGATTGGGGTTGTGCACGATCTCGCCATCGCGGCGCCAGGACAGGCCTCCGATCCCGGCCAGGGCCTCGTCGCCGCCGCCTCGACCGAGGGCGGAAACCAGTTCGGCCAGGCTTTCCTCGCCCTGCCCGCGCACCACATAGTCCACGTAGGGCGCGGCCAGCGTGGTGTCGGTATAGAGCGTGGGGAAGTAACCACCCCAGATGATCGACATCGACGGATGCTGCTCGCGGATCGCCTTGGATACGGCGATCGCCGGCGCCACCTGCGGACCGCCCATGATGCCGATGCCGATGGCGTCGTAATGCCGCTCCCGGGCGGCTGCCAGGGTTGCACTCACGAGATCCCGATCGATGTTGCCATCCACGATGCGGCTGTCGCCGAAGTGATCCAGCGCCGCTGCCAGGTTCAGCAGCGACAGCGGAAAGCGCGGATGCGTGGTGACGGTCGGGTTGATCAGCAGCGTATTGGGTGATCGGATCATGGGTGCGGACGGAAAGACACGAAAATCAGGTTGAACGCCGCAGCAGGAACACCAACGCCACCGGCACCTCGAGCGCCAGCGGATCGAAGTGGGCGTCGACAGGGATATCCGCGGGGTCGAGCATCGGTTCCAGCACCCGCACGATGTCCAGGCGCAGGGCCGCACAGGCCGCATGCCATTCGCTGTAGAGGTGCGGCGTGTGTTTGACGGCAAAATGCCGGCCATCGGATTTGAAATCGCGCGCCCAGCCGAGCGCGTGGCCGATCGGATGCACGTCGCTGCACAGGATCGTGCCGCCGGGCCGTGTCACCCGGCGGAGTTCCGCCAGCGCCGGCCGCAGCCGGTCCAGGTGCCCGATCGTCAAGCCGCAGATCGCCAGGTCCGCGGAAGCGTTCGGCAGCGGCAGTTTCAGCAGATTGGCCTGCACCAGTTCCACCTGGCCGCCGTGGCGGTATGCGCCCAGTTCCTCGCTCGCGCGTTCCAGCATCTCGATGGAAAGATCGATGCCGGTGACGTGCGTCGCATCTCGTCGCAGCGCGTGCAGCATGTAGCGCCCGCTGCCGCAGCCGGCGTCGAGCACGACTTGCCCCTGCAGGTCCGCCGGCATCAACGCCTGCATCGCCCGTTCCTCGGCGCGCATCACCGGATTGTGCGCGTGCGGCGGGTAACTGGCCGCCCACAACGCGTACGCGTCCCGAGGTTCGAGCGTCTCGATGCGGCACATCAGCACGATCCCTCCGCAAGTACGGGTTCGCGCACCAGCGCGTCCCTGCACACGCCGAGTTCGAGCCCGGGCTCCAAGGCGAGCAGCGCCGGATCGGCCAGCGACTTGGCGAGCAGCTTCGGCCTGCCGTCCAGCGTCACCGGCACGGCTGCCACGCCGGCCGCGTCGAACCAGCCCGCGAAATCCGGATCGGCGACGCGCGGCACGCCGTCGCGCACCACGGCGCGGATCCGGTCACGCCGGATGCCGACCGCGCTTCGCACCGCATCGCCACCGCGATCGGCGACGATCAGCAGGTCCGCCCGATTGCCGACCGCGAGACAGCCGCGCTGCGGCAGCCGCAGGATGCGTGCCGCATCGGTGGTCACCAGCGCCAGCGCCTCGCGCGCACCAAGCGCAGCCGTAGCGACGACGCCGCGCAGTTCCTCGAGCAGGTCACGCGCGCCGCTGAGCCGCGAATCGCTGCCCAGCAGCAGCCTTCCCGCGGCTTGCAGGCGGCGCGGGTCGAGCGTGCGCCCAAGAAGATTGCGATTGCTGGTCGGGCACCAGACCACCGCGGCGCCGCTTTCGATCACGCGGTCGATGTCGCGCTCGCGCAACCCGACGCCGTGTACCAGCACGCTGTTCGGCGCGAGGCACCCGAGCGCGTCCAGTTGCGCCAGTTCCGTCTGCGAAGTCTCATCGGTGCCTTCGGCCAGATGGATCATCCACGGCCGATCGGAGGGTGTGGCATCGAAACTCTGCCACACCGGCGGTCCATAGCCGGGCCAGCCAAGGGCATAGCTCCAGCCGTAATCGCGCAGCAGCGCGACCGGAAAATCCGCCGCGTCGAGCGCCGGATGCCACGGGTCGTGATGCACCACGCACGTGGTGCCGGCGAGCAGGTTTTTCAGCGCACCATGCTGCATCCGCAACGTCTTCGGAACGGCGAGCGCGGCGATCACGGCGGGATCCCGAAAATGTGACTGGAACGCCGCGATCCATGCGTAGCTGTTGGGAAAAGGCGCACCGGCCGACAGCGGCGGAACCGCATTGAGATGCAGGTGCTCGTGCGCGTTGATCAGACCCGGTGCGATCACGTGATCGCGAAGATCGATCCGGTGGACGCGCCCGGGCAATGAAGCCTGGACCCTGCCGGCCGCGATCGACAAGGGTGCACGGGATGCGCCACGGGCAACGATCGTCCGGGCGCCGCGCAGGCTGACGGGGGTGGTCGTCATGACCGCGACCGCGCGCTCATCACGATCAGGAAGTGATCGCCCATGCCACGCAACAGCGGCAAGGCGCCCAGGCGTTCATCGAGCCCGCCCAGCCAGTGGCACCAGCGGCGATGCCGGCGGTAGTAGTCCACCAGATACGGCGGCGGCATGAACAGGCCAATTGCGCGGTAGCCGCACAGCGAGAAATGCTCCGCAAAGGCCCGGTAGAACTCGCGCGGCAGGTAGTAACGCGTCCAGATCGTATGCCGGTTCATGCCGACCGGCGTCACGCCGCGTGCGGCCCGCACCCGCGCACGCTGGAAGCGGCCGCGCAATGCGTAGTGGCCGATTTCCCACGGGCAGATCCGGCCGATCACCGAACACACGAGCTTGCCGCCGGGCCGAAGCAGGCGCGCGCACTCGGCCGCCGCCGCGCGAAGATCAGGCACGCAATTCATGGGCCCGAGGTTCGAATAGATGCCGTCGAACTCTCCGTGAATCCGGTCGAGCTGATGGATCCCGACGTGCCTGGCGTCGATTCGGGACGGCGTTGCAGCGCGCGCCGCACGCCCGCGCGTGCGCTCCACCATCCGCGCCGACCAGTCGGTGGCGGTGACGCGATAACCGCGCCGCGCGAACTCGGTCGCGTCGATGCCGGTGCCGCAGCCGAGATCCAGCAACCGCGAACCCGCCGGAAGCTCGTCGAGAACGGTGCGCCACAGCGCCCGTCGCATGCGCCGGATCAACACGTTGTTGCCGCGCGGGCCGTCGTAGTCGGCGGCCACGCTGTCGAAGGCAAGTCGCGTGTCGAGGAGTTGCGATTCAACCACGAGGAAATCTCGTTCAAGCATGGAGCGCCGGGTCGGCCGGAACCGCAGGGCCGCCATCGCCGTTCTTTTGCCTCGCCGGCTTGGCGGTACCCGTTCCGCGGATACCCGGAACCAGCCCGGCGTGTCCGCGATATAGGTGCCGATGCGGTGCGCTTTGGTTGAATGGCCGGAGGGGCGCGATGCCAGCCGACCCACGATCGGATGACCCGACTTGACACGATCGCCGGCGCGCCAGTGCAATCAGCCCACCCGCTTCGCGGGCTGAGGACGGCCGTCACGTATTCGATTGTTGCCGGCGACGAGGACCGACGCGCTCCGGCTGTAGGCAGGGCGCGTTTCTGCGGTCCCTGTGCCTGTCCGCCGCCTATGAGATTGCCGGAGTGCCGGTCAGATGACGCATGAGGATGGGAAACCGATCGGGCAGTGCCTGCGTGCCGACGCCGAACGGCGGCGGCCAACGGCAGCCTGCCGACAGCGGGGCCCTGCCATTACCGTCCGGTTCCCTGGCCCCGCGGGCCTGGCGTTCCTCGTCGCGGGCCTTGCAACGTTTCTGCTGGTTCCGGTCCACGCCCACGCGGGGGAACTGAGCGGCGAGGTATCAGTCACTTCCCAGTTGGTGGATCGTGGCCTCGCGATCACCTCGCCGACCCCCGCGCTGCAGGGTGCCGTTGCCTGGACCACGACGTCGGGTTGGTCGCTGGGCCTGTCCGGCGGGATCGAACTGCGTTCTCCGGGGCATCTTGCCGCAGGCGTGGCGCGCGTAGCGCACGCATGGGCCCTTTCCGGGAATTGGCGGATGCAGGCCGACGTGGTCTATTACCATTACGCCGGTCGCCTCGACGCCGACGTCTATGAGCCGGGCGTGTACTGGTTGTACCGCGACGTTCTGACGTTCGGCCTGTCGGGCGTCCATGTCGTGGGCGCGGACGAGCACAAGCTGCACCCGGCTGCCGATCTGAATTTCCACTGGCCGCTGGCCGGGGGCTTTTCCCTTTCGGGTGGGCTCGGCGTTGCACGCTATGCGGTGCCCTACGGGCTCTCACCCCATGAGCGCTATCACACCGGCTATTACCGTTACGGTCAGGCAGGCTTGCTTTGGAGCCATGGCGCGTGGCAGATCGAAGTCGATCGCGTCGTGGTCGATTCCGGCGCACGCCGGTACCTCGGCGGCCTCGTCGCCTCGCCATGGCTCGCAACCATTTCCCGATCCTTCTGAAGTCATGTCTCCTCGCACGCGCTGGCGTGTGAATCCGCCGGACCTGGCAGGCAACCTTCTCGCGCCGGACCGGCACCAACCTTGAGAATGGTCGTTCCACAGCATCGATGACCGAAGCCCGAGACGAGGTCGATTCCCGCGACCGCCTGCTCCTCCAGCGCATGGCGGCAGGCGATCGCGCCGCACTGGAAACGCTCTATCGCGCCTATCACGGCGGCCTGGCACGCTTTCTTTCGCGGTTGACGCGGCGCGCCGACCTGATCGATGAAATCATCAACGATTGCTTCTGGATCGCGTGGCGGAAAGCCGACGGCTTCCACGGCGATTCGCGGGTTTCCACGTGGCTCATGGGCATCGCCTATCGGTGCGGACTGAAGGCGCTGCGACAGCGCGGCGACGAGCCCGTGGACGATTACGCGTTGCGGGAAGGACGCGGTCCGTCCCACGATCCGGACGAGGACCGCGAACTGCGCGACTGGCTGGGCAAGGCACTCGAACACCTGTCGGCGGACCAGCGGATGGTGGTCGAGCTGGTGTACGGGGTTGGCAACAGCCTGGAAGAGGTTGCCGCCATCATGCAGGCGCCCGTCGGAACCGTGAAGGCACGTTTGTTCCATGCGCGCATCAAGTTGCGCAACGTGCTTCCGGTGCTCGCGGGTGAACCGCCTGCGCAACGAGAGAAGCATTCATGACCATCGAGACGAATTCCAGCAAGGATTGCACCCGCGCCTGGGAAGTCATGCCCTGGGTATTGCAGGCCACTGCCCCGCAGGAGCAGGCCGAATGGCTGATGCACCACCTCGCGCAGTGCGAGGCGTGCAGCACCGAATTCGCGCAGCAGAGCCGCCTGCGGAGCGCCCTGGCATTGCCCGCGGACGTTCCGGTCGACGTGGACACCGGGCTGAAGCATCTGCTCGAGCGCATCGACGCGCCCGAATCGGCGACGTTGCCGGCCCGCCTGCGCTCGGGCCACTGGGTGACCCGGGCACTGGCCGTCGCGGTGCTGGTGCAGGCGATCGGAATCGGCGTGCTCGGTTTGAGGCTGTGGTCGGATCAGGCCCCGCAATACCGGACCCTCAGCCAGCCGGCCTTGTCGGAGCCGGCGGGTGCGATACGCGTCGCACCGATGGCCTCGATGACGTTGGCCAACTGGAACCAATTGCTGCACGATTTCGGACTGCGGGTGGTCGATGGGCCGAACGCCGTCGGCGCGTACACGGTCGTGCCGAAGGGGTCCCCCGCGGCGCCCGCGCAGCTTCTCCAGGAGTTGCGTGCCTCGCGCAGCATCCGCCTCGCGGAGCCCGTCAACGACACGCCATGAAACACGGCGCCCTTCTGCTTGCCGCCGCGGCCATCGCCGGGTGCGCATCGGTGCACGCGCAGTCCGCTGCACCCGCTGCCGGGAGCTCTTCCGCGCAATCCACGCCGGTGATCGGCGCAGCGGCGCTCGACGCCCGGCGTGACATCGTGCTGGCGGTCGCCGACCGGCTGACGCCTCCTGCAATGCACGCCGGCTCCAGTTTGCTGGGCTACGTTCCGGCAATCCATTACGCCGGCGCCGGCATGCGCGCGGCACTTACGCTCACGGCCCTGAAGCGACGCTACGGCTGGCGTGAACTCGAGGGCTGGCCCATCAAGTCGCTCGGTCTCTACTGCATCGTGCTGGAACCGTCAGGCGGCGCGGATCGCGGCGCCTTGCTCAAGCAACTCGCGTCCGACGACCGGGTCCGGCTTGCCGAACCGCTGCGAAGCTTCTCCGTCTATTCCGATGGTGCACCGACACCGCAC
>JBOHYO010000025.1:0-2262 GCA_050737935.1 Rhodanobacteraceae bacterium | reverse complement strand
CCTTCTCGGCGATGAAATCGGCGGCACGCTGCACCTTGCGCAGTTTCGCCGGATCCAGTTCGACTCTGGCACCGCCGCGCGCGACCGCGACCACCTGGGCACGGGTAAGGCTGGTGCCGTTGAGTTTTATCGGTTTGTCAGTCATGCGGCCATCCACCCATGTGGCGTCATTCCCGCGCACGCGGGAATCCATTTTCGTTCTTAATCACACAAATCTTCCCAAAGGTCACGCCAACCCGGATTGTCCGCCTCAATCAACTCGAGTTTCCAGGCACGATTCCACTTTTTTAGCTGTTTCTCGCGAAGAATCGCCGACGGGAAATCCGGGAACCGTTCGTATCGAACCAGGCGCTTCACGCCGTACTTGCTGGTAAATCCTGCTACCAATCCCTCGCGATGCTCCCAAATTCTCAGCTTCAGATTTCCGGTGACGCCCACATACAACGTTCCGCGTTCCCGATTGGCGAGGATGTAAACGACGGGTTGCTTGCTCATCCGTGGCGCCCCCTCAAAATGGATTCCCGCTTGCGCGGGAATGACGTCAGGAGGGTGGGTGTCCGCTGTACGCGACCGCGAGCACTTGCTCACGGGTGAGACTGGTGCCGTCGAGATGGATGGTCTTCATGCGCGTGCCGCCTTGTCCTGCGCCAAGATTGCCTGCAATGCCTTGGCCAACCCTGCGCGCGGCACTTCGATCTGGTCGCCGCGCCGCAGGTCCTTGACGGCCAGCACGCCGCGCGACAGTTCGTCCTCGCCGGCCACCACCGCCAACCGGATGCCGGCGCGGTCGGCATACTTCAATTGCTTGCCCAGTTTGCCGCCTTCCAGCGCGACTTCGGTGGCGATGCCGGCGGCCCGCAGCTCGTTCGCGATGGCGAGGCACTCATGCAAGTGCGCCTCGTCCATCAGCGTGACCAGCACCTGCGCGCCGCTGTCCGATGCCTTCAGGAGCCCCGCTTCGCGCAACTGCCAGAACAGTCGGGTCAGCCCGATCGAGATCCCGACGCCGGGCAACCTGGATTTTGTGTAGTTGGCGGCCAGGTCGTCGTAGCGGCCACCGGAACAGATCGAGCCGATGCCGGGATGCTCATTCAAGGTGGTTTCGTACACGGTGCCGGTGTAGTAATCGAGTCCGCGTGCGATCGAGAGGTTCAGCGCGAACGCCGACTCGGGCACGCCGAACGCCGCGACCGTATCCAGTACTTCGCGCAATTCCGCCCGGCCTTGCTCGAAGATTCCCGTGCCGCTGCCGAGCGCATCCAGTTTCGCGTGGGCATCGGCCAGCGAGGTCGAACGCACGTCGGCGAATTGCATGATCCGGTCGGCGACCTCGCCGGACAAACCGAAAGCTTCCCCGGTCAGCACCCCGCGCACGTAATCGGCGCCGCGCTTGCCCAGCTTGTCCACCTCGCGCAGCACCAGCATCTGCTGTTCGCCATCCTCGATGCCGAGCCCTTCGAAGAATCCACGCATCAGCTTGCGGTTGTTGAGCCAGATCGTAAATGCGCCGATGTCCAGCGCGCGGAACACCGCGTGGATCACCGCCGGGATCTCGGCGTCGTAGCGGGTCGACAGCGAATCCTTGCCGATCACGTCGATGTCGCATTGATAGAACTCGCGGAATCGCCCGCGCTGGGCGCGCTCACCGCGATAGACGCGCTGCATCTGGTAGCGGCGGAACGGGAACGCGAGGTCGCGCTCGTGTTCGGCCACGTAGCGCGCCAGTGGAACCGTCAGGTCGAAGCGCAGTGCATGCTCCGGCTTGCCCGATTGCTCGAGCGCGCCCGTCGATTGCACGAAATACACCTGCCGCTCGGTTTCGCCGCCGCCCTTGGTCAGCAGGATGTCCGCAAACTCGATCGCCGGGGTTTCGATCGGCAGGAACCCGTACACCTCGAAGCCGCGCCGGATGGTGTCCAGCATCGACTGGAACGCAACCTGCTCGCGCGGCAGCAGTTCCAGGACGCCGGGCATGGTGCGGGGCGTGGTCAGCGCCATCGGTTCGTCTCGCGGGGGCAAAGCCGCAAGGGTAGCAGCGACGGCGGCCTTCTTGCGCGCGTGAAGCCGCGCCAAGTATCATTTGCGGCTCGCTGCGGGGCTCCTTCCGCACGCGACATGTCGGGGTGTAGCTCAGCCTGGTAGAGCGCTACGTTCGGGACGTAGAAGTCGCAGGTTCAAATCCTGTCTCCCCGACCATCTTTTTATATCGCATAGCTACCATTGCGGTGGCTTTTTTTACACTCGTGCTGCAGACGCTGGGGC
>JBOHYO010000024.1:0-1824 GCA_050737935.1 Rhodanobacteraceae bacterium | reverse complement strand
GGTCGGCACAGATCAAGATGGATCCCGGCCTGCACCGGGATGATGGCTTCAAGGACTTTCGCCGTGGGCAAGTCCTCCTGCTTCTCGCGCATCGATCCGAAGCCGATTCCGGGCCCCGGGTCCCGGGTCCCGGGGCCCGGCTTTCGTGAGCCGCTCCGCCACTGCCACGATCCACCTCGACGCGTTGCGTGGCAACCTCGCGCGCGTGCGCAAACTCGCCGAAGGCGCGAAGGTGATGGCGGTGGTGAAGGCCGACGCCTATGGCCACGGCCTCGAACGTTGTGCGCGTGCGCTCGGCGAAGCCGACGCGTTCGGGGTGGCATCGATCGCCGACGGCTTGCGCCTGCGCGCGGCGGGGCACCGCCGGCGGATCGTGGTGCTGAGCGGGCCCGATGCCGCGAGCGACCTCGCCGAAATGCGCCGGCTGCAGCTCGAAGCCGTGATCCACCATGAATCGCAGCTCGCGATGCTGGAGGCCGAGCATGGCGGCGAACCACTCAAGGTCTGGCTGGACCTTGACACCGGGATGCACCGCCTCGGGTTTCCACCGGAACGTGCCCGCGAACTGATCGAACGCCTCGTCGTGCTGCCGGCGGTCGATCCCACGATCGTGCTGATGACGCATTTCGCTTCGTCGGATGAATTCGAAAGCGACTTCACCACCCGGCAGACGCAGCGGTTTCTCGATGCGACGAAGGATCTTGCCGGGGAACGTACGCTGTCCAATTCCGCCGGCCTGCTGGGCTGGCCGGATGCGCGTGGAAACTGGGTTCGCGTCGGCGGTTTGCTGTACGGCTTGTCGGTGGCGGCAGGCAAGACCGGTGGAGTCTTCGGCTTCGCACCTGCGATGACACTGACCACGCGTCTCGTGGCGATCAACCGCATCGCGCGCGGCGAGCGCATCGGCTATGGCGCGACCTGGGAATGCCCCGAGGACATGGACGTCGGCGTCGCCGCAATCGGCTACGGCGACGGCTATCCGCGCAGCGCCAAGTCCGGCACGCCGGTACTCGTGAACGACGCATCCGCTGCCATCATCGGGCGGGTGTCGATGGACCTCATCACGCTGGATCTCAGGCGCGCGCCCGAGGCACGCGTCGGCGATGTCGTCACCTTGTGGGGACCGCAACTGCCAGCCGAAGTGATCGCCGACCACGCCGGCACCATTTCCTACGAACTCACCTGCGGCGTCACCCGGCGCGTGTTGTTCGCCGAGGACGGCGCATGATGGCCAAAGCCAGGACCGCCTATGTCTGCAGCGACTGCGGCGCCGAGTATCCGAAGTGGCAGGGCCAGTGCGAGGCCTGCGGTGCGTGGAACACCTTGTCCGCATTCGTGGTGCAGCCGGCGACGAAGGCGGCCGATGCGAATACCGGGCGCCGTGGTGGTTACGCGGGCACCGATGTGGCGAAGGTGCAGCCGTTGGCGGGCGTCGCGGGCGAAGTCGAGAAGCGGCATCTGATCCGGATCGGCGAACTCGATCGCGTACTGGGCGGCGGGTTGGTCGAAGGTTCCGTGGTGCTGGTGGGCGGCGATCCCGGCATCGGCAAATCGACGTTGCTGTTGCAGACACTGGCTGCGCTGGGTGAGCGATTGTCCGGGCTGTATGTCAGCGGTGAGGAATCGCTGGCGCAAATCGCCGCACGCGGGCACCGCCTGGGATTGGAACTGGACCCGCTGAAGGCGCTGGCTGAAACCTGCGTCGAGCGCATCCTCGAACACGCGCTGGCGGAAAAGCCGCGCGTGTTGGTGATCGATTCCATCCAGACCATCTGGACGGAAACGCTGCCGGCGGCGCCGGGTTCGGTGTCGCAGGTGCGCGAA
>JBOHYO010000023.1:0-6146 GCA_050737935.1 Rhodanobacteraceae bacterium | reverse complement strand
CTGTACACCTGCACCGACAGACGTCCTGCGCGACAGAATCCAGACTTTGGGCCATGCCGAACTATCGTCGTAGCCGAATACCGGGAGCCACTTACTTTTTCACCGTGGTCACTCGTCGGCGCCAGCCGATCCTTGCGTCACCTCCTGCTGTGCAAGCACTGCGTGACAGCGTCGCTGTGGTCAGGCATGCCATGCCCTTTGCGATCGACGCGTGGGTCGTGCTTCCCGATCACATGCATGCCATTTGGACACTGCCTGGCAACGATGCCGATTATTCACAACGATGGGGACGTATAAAAGCAGAATTCACCCGGCGCTCTGGCATCCAGTATCCATCGCGCATTGGCCGCCAAGCTGGGGTCTGGCAGCCGCGCTTCTGGGAACACCTCATCCGAGACGAGCGGGATTTGGCCGCGCACACGCACTACCTGCATTTCAATCCGGTCAAACACGGCTTCGTATCGCGTGTCCAGGATTGGCCCTATTCCAGCTTCCACCGTCGCGTTCGCGACGGCTTGTATCCCGCCGATTGGGGATGCAGCGAGCCCGTGGCGCCGCATATCGCCGTTGGTGAGTGAGCGCGGCGGCGGATGGTGCCCTGCCTGGCGGCCGGTCCGCGAAGCCGGCGGACGGTGCCCGCCCTACAGATGCGTCGGGCAGACATCGCTCCCGGAGGGCATTCGTGTTTGCGACGGCGGCGGAGGGTGCCCGCCCTACCCCAGCGCGGTGTCGATCCGCTTCATGACGTCGTCGTCGAGCTTGCCGAGCGCATCCAGCGCGCCCAGGTTTTCCTCGAGCTGTTCGCGGCGGGTGGCGCCGAGGATCACGGTCGATACGTGCGGGTTCTTGAGGCACCAGGCGATCGCGAATTGCGCGGGCGACACACCGAGTTCCTGCGCGATCGGCAGCAGCTTCTTGACGCGCGCCATGTCGGCGCGGCCGTCGGGCGACTCGATCCTCTGTCGCAGCCACTCGTAGCCGGGCAGCGCGAGGCGCGAATCGCCGGGAACGCCATCGGCGTATTTGCCGGTGAGCACGCCCGAGGCGAGCGGCGACCAGATCGTCGTGCCCATCCCGAATTCGCGGTACAGCGGCGCGTACTCGGCCTCCACCCGCTCGCGGTGCAACAGGTTGTATTGCGGCTGCTCCATTGTGGGCGCGTGCAGGTTGTGCCGCGCGGCGACCTCATTCGCTTCGCGGATCGTCTCCGCCGGCCACTCGCTGGTGCCCCAGTACAGCACCTTGCCCTGGCGGATCAGCGTGTCCATCGTCCACACCGTCTCGGCGACCGGCGTGTCCGGATCGGAACGGTGGCAGAAATAGCAATCCAGGTACTCGACCCGCAGGCGTTTCAACGCCTGGTGGCACGCGTCGACCACGTGCTTGCGCGACAAGCCGCGCTGGGTCGGTTTCGGGTCATCGACGGCGCCGAAAAACACCTTGCTCGATACGCAGTACGCGTCGCGCGGCAAGCGCAAGTCGGCCAGCACATCGCCCATGATGGTTTCGGCCATGCCGCCCGCATACGTTTCGGCATTGTCGAAATAGTTGATGCCGTGCTCGAACGCGCAGGCCAGCAGGTCGCGCGCCTTGTTGCGATCGAGTTGGCGGCCGAAGGTGACCCACGCGCCGAACGACAGCGCGGACAGTTGCAGGCCGGATGTTCCGAGGCGACGGTATTGCATGGTGGCTCCTTGCGCGGCGCAAACCATCATCGTGCCACGCGCGGGTGAGCCACGCCAAGATATCTTGTTCGATCAGCGCGGGTGCCCGATGGGCGCGAATACCGGGGGCGCCATCATGTCGAAAGAAGGCCCCACGGATTCCGGTGAAGCGACAGCGATCATTCCTTGCCGATTTCGCGACGCGTCAAACCTGACGCCAAGGCTGCACCCCGCAGCATCCCGCGCAATTCGGCAACTTCCTGTTGAAGTGCTTTGACATCGCGCGTCAATTCGCGAACCGCTTCGGCGGTCGCATCAATTTTCGAGTTCATCACCAAGACGTCGCGCAGCGCACCGAGTATGTCCTTGGCGGCACTCATGCACGCTTCCTGGGCTGCTCCGGCTTGCCGCTCGTCCTGCCGTTTCGGACCTGCCCGGCCTGCTTCCACGCCTTGTACTGGGCGAATTCGGCCAAAGTCTGATCAAGCGACGCCGTAGCGCGCGCCGTGCTTTCGCGTACGGCAATCAAAAGCGCATCGAGCCCTTCGACATCGGGTGAATCCGGAGCACTGGCTTTACGCCGCAAATAGGCGCCTACGGAATCGAACCCCGCTCGTTGGGCCTGTGCGAAGAGTTCCTTTTTTTCCCTGGGCGTCATCAAAATAGTGACGCGTGCTGTGGCGCTCATCGGCCGGCCTCATGTATTTGCATGACAAGCACATGATAACACACGACCCGAGCCCACACCGGAATCCGGCATGGTGAGCGAAGTCATGACGGATGTATTTTCGGGAATGCCGCCCTACCAGCAACTGCCGTTGGAGTTGTGGGCCGCGTCGCCGGGAGCAGGCAGCTTGGCGCCGGTATTGTCGATGCTCAGGTTTGCGCACGCATCGCCGGTCTGGGAACTCAGCGGACTCGCGATGGCAACGAAGGCCGACGACGAGGCTCCGGATACGTCCAGCGCCACCGAGTAATAACCGCGCTCGCTGGTGATGGATCCACTGGGGTAACCGAGGTCCGTCGGACTATCCGTGTACTTGTTGTAGTCGGTGAAATACCGTTCCTCGGCCTGCGCGACGTGCAAAAGGACCTTCTGTCCGTCGGTTCGCCGTGCGCGGTAGGTGTAACGCCCCCACCACGGCACGGCGATGGCCGCGAGGATCGCGATGATCGCGACCACGATCATCAGTTCGATCAAGGTAAAACCGCGTTTGCGTCGAATGTTCATGGCCCCTGTCACCATTACGGATTCTGCCTGATTTGCTGCCACGACCGGCGCCGCCAGATCGGCGCGTCGATCGACATCGGGTTGCCGGAAGGCGAGAGTGCTGCGCCCGGCAGATACGCCTGGCCTCCGCCCAGTGCCGACACGACCGGCAGGCTGCCGCTGGTGCGCGCATTCTCGATGCGCCCGCCCGCGACCGGCCAACCGCCCAGCGCGGACACGCCGGACGGCCCGCCGGAACTCGTGTTCAAGGCCAGGATCGAGCCCGCGGTGGACGGATTGCACGCATCGGTGTTCAGCGCGCCGGTGATCAAGGTTTCGAAGATCACCGTGTTGCTGGAGAAGATCGCACCCGGATTCACCACCACCCGCTCGCCGGCATCGTTGTGGGTGCCGTCGCTGGTGGTCGTGTGGAGGTTGATGTACCAACCGCCCTTGCTGGCCGGCACGTCGTTGGTGGCCGTTGCAGGATGATCCGGATCATCCGTGTCGCAGGTGTCGTCCGCCCCGCCCGTCACGCACCGCACGCTGGTGCCGGCCAGCGGGTTCGCCGTCACGCCATCGGACAGGAATGCCGATTCGACGTATTCGTGCAGGTACTGCTGGACCAGATCGGTCTGCTCGTACGTCGTGCTCGCATCCTTGTCGCGGACCGCGATGATGGACTGCGTGGTGCCGTCGCTGTTGTCGCCCACGCCCAGCAGTCTGCCGGTTCCGAACACCACCATGAACCGGTTGGTGAGGGGATCCGGGAACAGGCGCGGCATCGTGGTGATCGGCTGCACGCCCTGGCGGCCGTCCACGGAGATGCCCTTGTACACCAGCGTCACCGTCCAGTTGGTGGCGCTGCCATCGGACAGGTCGAAGCGCCACAGGTTGCCCTGCGCATCGCCCGCGAAGGCCACGTCGTCCACCTGGTCGTTGTCGTAATCGCCCACCACCGGCGAAGCGAGTCCGAAGCTGGTGACGCCCGAGATCGTCGTCGGCGTCTTCAGTTCGGCCATCACGTCGCCCGTCTCCGCGTTGATCACGAACAGCGAGCTGTACGGCTTGCCGGAAGACAGCGGCACCTGCGCGGCGACCGCCTGGCAGCTTGCATCATCGGCGGTCGGCTTGTCGGGGGTGGTGCAGTCCGGGAAATAGCCGTTGGCCACCAGTACCACCCACTTGCCATCGGCCAGCCGGGCGATGTTCGGCTGCGATACGGTGTAGCCGAGGTCATTGGCGTTGCAACTGCCGGTTTGCGAGGTGCCGACGATCGACACGCAACTGGCGGTCTTGTCGGTCATGTCGGCGTCGAACTCCCACAGTACATCGTCGGTCGCGGAGAACGTCGCCGGATCGGTGACATCCAACGCATACACCCCGCGGCCGCCCACGCCCACGCCGCCCGCGAGGATGGTGTGCCATTTCTTGTCGCCCGAGAAGAACACGTCGCGCCGCACCGGCGTCGCGTCCACGGTCGGGCGGAACTGGAAGTCGGTGCGGGTGGTGAGATTCCCGAGGTTGGCATACACCGCGCGCGGCATGAATGCCCAGAGCTCCTTGCCGGCGTCGGTGCCCGCGGAGTAGAGCGAACAGATCCCGGTGCTCTCGTCGTACGTGGTGCACGTCGGCACCGGCGCGTTGAACGCGTGCAACATGCCGTCGTTGGCACCCACGTACACCGTGCCCGTCTGCGTCGATTGCTGGGTCACGAATGCGTCGTAGGTCTGCAGCGGGCTGTCGTTTTCGGGCGCCGTACCGCCGCTTGGGAGATTCGGCCAACTGCTGTAATAGCCGCCAGTTGCCCCGGCCACGTACACCGGCGCCGACCGGAGGATCGCGCCGAGGATGGTGGTCCGGATACGGTACAGGGAAGTTTCGTAGGTGTTGTCGCCCAGCAGGTACTGGATGCGGTGGTCGAGGGTGTCGTCGGCCCCGCTCAGTGCCGGCGATTGCAGCCCATCCGTCTGGGTGGTGTCCAGGTCCGCCTTGTTCGCGACGTTGAACTGGAAGGCGTCGAACGTACCGGTGCCGTCCGTTACCTTGTACGAATCGGTGTAAACCTTGCGGTCGCTGTAGCCGGAGGAGGAGTGAAACGCCGCCAGGTTGGACTCCGCCGTCCACAGCGGGGTCGGATTGACGGTGCCGTCGGCGTTCAGGGTTACGCCCCAGAAGCTGCCGCTCCATTCGCCCGTCTTGTAGCCGGTACTGAAGCTCAAGGCTCCCAGCGAAACCACGCTGGCGTTCACGGCCGACGGCGATGGTGCCACCGTGCGCTCACCGATCGCATGCGTGATCTGGTTGAATGCGTCCGCGAGATCCTGCGGACTCTTGGCACTGAAGAAGCTGCCGCGGCCGTTGACCGCTGCATGGGCGAGGTCGGCGATGTTGTACACACTGCCGGACTCGGGCGTCGGCCAACTGAAAGCGGGATCGGTGGGGTTGGGTGTCGCGCCGTTATCCAGAGCCTGCGCCCATGCGAAGATATCGGAGACGGTGGTGCCGGCCGGCATGATCCCATTGGTACCGTCCGGCTGCGGCCCGGTAGGGGGATCAACGCCCAGGCCGATCGTGAAGGTGGTCATGTGTTGCCAGGTGGCGGGATCGTTGCCGCCGGCCGCCACTTCGTTGGGCATGTCGGACAGGTCGTTTTCCCAGTAATAGGTCGCCACGTCCGCCAGCGACGCCACGTCGCCGCCAACGCCGCCGCCCGAGAAGGGCGGCACCGATTTGTAATGGGTGAACGGGTTGCCCCCGGGCACTGTCTGCGTGGGGCCATCAGAGCCTGCGGCATAGCCAATGCCAGTCGGATCGGCGCCATTCCAGAAGCCATCTGTCGTCAGGATCGTGAACGACGCACGGCAGGCGAACTGGGTGCTGGGGTCGGTGTAGCCGGGATCGTTCGTCATCGAGGTCCACGGCTGGTCGGTCTTGTAATACTCGCCGACCGCTTGCAGGGCCTTGCGCAGGGGCGTGCCGTTGGCGGGGCTCTCGTTGGCGAGCCAGGTCCAGAACTTGGCCTTCTGGCTGTCAGGATCCGTGCCGTCGCCGAAGGGCTGGACCACCGCGAGCCGGTTGGTGCTGTCGCCACCGTAGGCGTAGGAGTCATCGAACGTCACGTAGGCCGGATCGTTGGGAATATTGCTCTTGCCGTTGCCGTTGATCGACGCGAAGCCGAAACGAAACTTGAAATCCGAATCGAGCTGGCTGAACGCCGTCATCGTGCTGCTCTTGGCCATCAGCATGCGGGTGCGGTAGTAGGAGAACCA